>NZ_AKJO01000007.1:0-18754 GCF_000282295.1 Pseudomonas sp. GM33 | reverse complement strand
TGGCGGGGGAGCCATGACTGGAACCTCACCGGCGATCTGTCGCGTCCTTACAGCAGCTCGCACCTGATCCACACCTGGGCCGATCTGGCAGGCCTGAGCTTCGACGAACTCGATCGCAGCAAGAGTGTGGTCAGCGACAGTTTCAAGGCCCGGCCATTGATGATCGGCAACCCCTATGAGCGTGAGCAGCGCGCGTTGATCGATTTCAGCCTGATGAAGCCGAAAACGTCACCCGCAGTCGTTCAGCAGTAATCCTTTCAGGGGCCGGTTCCGGCCCCTTTTTCATGGCAAGGCCAGCGGTGAAATCCATTCCCATTTAAGCGAATCGGCGGATAATGCCATTTCGACACTGCTTCATTGATTCATGGACGAAAGGCATCCGACAACTTTAGTGGGAGGCATACCATGAAACGCACCGCCGTGATCCTCGCCGGCCTGATGGCGCTGGGTTCGACCAGCGCATTCGCCGAAGGTGGAGCCGAACGCATGCGCTATTACTTCGAAAGTCTGCGACTGGCCCAGCAAGCAGCCCTCGGCCATCCGATCCCGAGCATCGGACTACGGGTGCCTGACGATCAAACCGCACAAATGACAGAAACCTACAGACCGAAATGATCCTCTGACTGCGGCTCTACCGTCGCAGAAGAACGTTTGGGCGTCCTGATGGACGCCCTTTTTTTGGGGTCTTCACGCATTCCCGGGACACTGACACTGTAGGAGCCAGCCTGCTGGCGATGGACTCAAGCGCGCCGCGTTCATCCAGTTCACCCGCGTCATCGTTAACGACCATCGCTGGCAAGCCAGCTCCTACGCCGACCGCGTACCCCCGCGATCAAAGCGCGTACACCAATCCCGTAGGAGCTGCCGAAGGCTGCGATCTTTTGACGTTTAAAGATCAAAAGATCGCAGGCTGCGCCAGCTCCTACAGGGAAGCCGCGCCCACGCGGAAAGTGAAAAACCCAAAAAACGTTCTGTCGAGTTAGAGGTTCTTGGTCCAGAACAGCATGCGTCCATGGGCCGGGTCGAACATGCCGGCGGCGAAACCCGCTTTTTCGTACGAGCCCTGCGCCACGGCATTGCCTTCCAGCACTTCCAGGGTGAGCTTGCAGCAACCACGCTGACGGGCGATGTCCTCGACCTTTTGCAGCATCCTCTGGCTCAAGCCCAGGCCGCGAAATTTTTTCACCACCGACACGTCGTGCACATTGACCAACGGCCGGCAGGCAAAGGTCGAGAAGCCCTCGAAGCAATTGATCAGCCCCGCCGGCTCGCCCCCGACAAAAGCCAGCACACTGAAAGCGTGGGGACGCCTGGCAAGCTCTGCCGGGAGTTGCTCCAGGACATGGGCCGGCAACGGCTGGCCGCCCCCCATCGGGTCCTCGGCGTAGTGGTTCAACACCAGACAAATAGCCTCGGCATGCACCGGATTGGTGTAGCTGGCCTGAAGCACAAGAATTTCTGCGGAGTCCATTTCCATCCTCGATCACACATGAAGTAGCCCCCAGCCTGTATTTCACGCTGAAGTGCCGACGGCACCATAGCGCGAGCACCCGGGTATCGACAATCACCACCGCGCAATTCTTTGGCGCTCAAGCGCCCCAGATCAACGCTTCCGTCCACCCCAGCTCGGCAAAATCCTCGGCCCGCAAGTGCGACTCGCCGGCGCAGAAAAACTCGTCGAGTTGCGGTGGCTTGACCGAGGTGCCGCTGAGCATGGCGTGAACCTGACCGCGATGATGGATCTGGTGTTCGAACAAATGGGACAGCAGGCGCAAACGGCTGTCGTGTTGGGGCGTATCGCGGGCGATGGTCACGATTTTGCCGAGGCTGGCGTCACGCAACTGCTCGCAGTAAGCGATCAGTCGACGGTCGACATGGGCCTGCTCACGAACGAGGTCCGCCGCAATGAGGCAGGGTTCGTCTTCCTTGAAAAACACCCGGCAATCGGGATGCGGATCGTCGCCGCGTATTTCGCGCTCCAGCGCATCCACATAAAACCAGTCGCAGGTGAGGATGTGGTTGAGGGTCGCGCGGATGCTGGGGAAGAAGCTGACCCGCGCGGCGATCAACTCCAGTGGGCTCAACTGCCTCCAGGCCTTGGCCAGTCGGTGGTTGGCCCAGGCGTTCTGATAAGCCATGGTCAGCAGGTGATGCGACAGGGGCTGATTCATGTGTGCTGCTCCCGATCAGACTTCGGCAAACCGTTGCAACTGCATTTCCTGCAATCGACTGAGGGTGCGACGGAACGGGAATTCCAGATAACCCTCGGTATAAAGCGCTGCCATCGGCACTTGCGCCTCAAGGTACAGCGGCACCTTGCGGTCGTAGCACTCGTCCACCAGTGCGATGAAACGTCTTACGCCGTCGTCATGCACCGACAACTGCGGCAGCTCGCGGTCCCCCGCTTCCACCCGCTCGGCACCGTCCTCGGTACCGCGGGCGATGCGTCCGGCACGTTTTTGTGCGCTGAGGTTGGGTACGTCCCCCAACAGAATAGCGCCGTAGGTATCGCACAGGGCGATGAAATCCATGGCCGCGAAGGGTTGCTCGCACAGCGCGGCATAGCGGGTCCAGAGCACAGTCGGGCTGGCCTTGACCACCTCCAGCGAGCGGTAACCGACCGGGACCGCTTCGCTCGATGCCGGCTGGCCGGCGCTCAACGTCTGGAACACCTCACCCAAAGCACCGGGCGTGCCCGGCTCAGACACCCAATAGCGCTGGGAAGCGGCCCCCGGATGCAGGCGATGGTCTTCCCCGCCATCCACCGCGATCACCTGCATGTGTTGCTTGATCGCGGCGATGGCGGGCATGAAACGGTCACGATTGAAGCCGTCGGCGTACAACTGGTCCGGCGGCAGGTTGGAGGTGCAGACCACCACGACGCCCTGCTCGAACATCACCTGGAACAGGCGCCCGAGAATGATCGCGTCGCCGATGTCATTGACGAACAACTCGTCGAAACACAGCACGCGCACTGCTTCGGACAACTCACGGGCCAACGCCTTGAGCGGGTCGGCGGTGCCGGTCAGTTGAAACGAACGCTGGTGCACCCAGCCCATGAAGTGGTGAAAGTGCTGGCGCCGCGCCGGTACTCGCAGGCTTTGGTAGAACTGATCCATCAACCAGGTCTTACCCCGCCCCACCGGCCCCCACAGGTACACGCCGGAAACGGGTGAGCGGCCTTCATGCAGCGCTTCGTGGCATTTTTGCAGCGCCCACACGGCATGCTCCTGGGCCTCGTCCTGGACGAAGCCCTTTTGTTCGATCGCGTGCTGCCAGGCGCTTAAGGGGGATTCGATAGTCATGGGCGGCAGTATGCCATTGCGCATTGATGACGTGACCGGCGATCGGCGGTTTTGTGCAGGAAAGAAATGCACCTTGACGATTTAAATGATTGGCATCATATTTTATACATGTCATGCATCATTTATAAATCCTGCCGCCATCCCTCTGGAGTTATCCCATGCATTACAAAGTTTTCGGTCGTAAAACCGGCTTGCGAGTGTCCGAGCTGGCCCTGGGCGCCGGTAATTTCGGTACCGGCTGGGGCCATGGCGCCGAGCGCGACGAAGCCAGGCGCATTTTTGATGGCTACCTGGAAGCCGGCGGCAACTTCATCGACACCGCCAATGGCTACCAGGGCGGGCAGTCCGAGGCCATGCTCAGCGAATTCATCAATGCCGAACGGGATAGCCTGGTCATCGCCACCAAATACACCCTGGGGACTACACCGGCGGCCGGTATTTCCCACACCGGCAATAGCCGCAAGAACATGGTGCGCGCCGTCGAAGAGAGCCTCAAACGACTGAAGACCGATCACATCGACCTGTTCTGGGCCCACATGAGCGACGGCGTCACCCCCATGGAAGAGATCCTGCGCGGTTTCGACGACCTGGTCAGTGCCGGCAAGATTCACTATGCCGGGCTGTCGAACTTCCCCGCGTGGCGCATCGCCCGCGCCGACCTGCTGGCTGAAGTCCGAGGTTTTACGCCGATTGCTGCGATCCAGGTCGAGTACAGCCTCGCCGAACGCACCGCCGAGCGCGAACAACTGCCGATGGCCGAAGCCCTTGGCTTGGCCGCGACGCTGTGGTCGCCCCTGGGTGGCGGCTTCCTGACCGGCAAGTATCGCAACAGCGAAGGCGACAACCGCGCGAACAAGCTCGGCGTGCTGATTCATGCTGAAAAAAGCGCCCGCGAAACCGCTCTGCTCGACACCTTGATCGACGTCGCCACAGAGCTCGACGCCAGCCCGACCCACGTGGCCATTGCCTGGCTGCGGGAAAAGGCCAAACGCTCGACCACGGCGCTGATTCCGATCCTCGGGTCGCGGACTCGTGAACAGCTGGACGCCACGTTGGGGGCGCTGGATGTGCGGTTGAGTGCTGAGCAAATGGCGCGACTGGACGGCGTCAGTGAAGTAGCCAAAGGCGTGCCGCACGAATCCATTGCCGGTTCGTTCGCGCGGTTCAGTGGTGGTCAGGTCCTTGACTCGCCAATCTTTCCAGTGGCCTGACACCTATCAAAAGTGTGGGAGCGGGCTTGCTCTCGAAGGCGTCTAGTCAGTCGACATTATTGTTGACTGACACACCGCTTTCGCGGGCAAGCCCGCTCCCACAGGGAAATGTGTTTTACCGATCGACCTTATGCCTGGCCGCATACAGACACAACATCTCCATCGCCAATGTCGCCGCCGCCAGTGAGGTGATCTCCGCACTGTCATAGGCCGGCGCCACTTCCACCACGTCCATGCCCACCAGATTGATCCCGCGCAGGCCGCCGAGGATCTCCAGCGCCTGCACCGTGCTCAGGCCGCCGCACACCGGTGTTCCGGTACCCGGAGCGAATGCCGGATCGAGGCAGTCGATGTCGAAGGTCAGGTACACCGGGTTATCGCCGACCCGCGCGCGAATCGCCTCGACAATCGCTTCGCAGCCACGGCGATGCACCTGTCGCGCATCCAGCACTTGAAAGCCCTGGTGATCATCGTTGGTGGTGCGCAAGCCGATTTGCACCGACCTCGACGGGTCGACCAGCCCCTCCCTGGCCGCGTGCCAGAACATGGTGCCGTGGTCGATACGCTTGCCCTCTTCGTCCGGCCAGGTGTCGCTGTGGGCGTCGAAGTGGATCAGCGACAATGCCCCGTGTTTACGGGCATGGGCCTTGAGCAGCGGATAGGTGATGAAATGGTCGCCGCCAAAGGTCAGCATGGCCGTGCCGGCGTTGAGGATGTGCTCGGCGTGGGCCTCGATGCACTCCGGCGTCGATTGCGGCGAACCGTAATCGAAATTGCAATCGCCGAAATCGATCACCGCCAGATGGTCAAACGGATCGAAGGCCCACGGCCAGTGCCGTTCCCAGGCGATCCCGGCGGAGGCGGCGCGAATGCCCCGTGGTCCGAAGCGTGCGCCGGGGCGGTTGCTGGTGGCGGTGTCGAAGGGTACACCGCTGACCGCCACGTCGACCCCGCGCAAGTCACGGCTGTAGCGGCGACGCATGAAACTGGTGATGCCGGCGTAGGTACTTTCGGCGGCCGTGCCATAGAGGCTGTCACGGGTAAGGGCTTGATCGTTCTGCATCGGGACGTCCATTGAAGGCTCCTTTTTTGTTATTGGCGACTACGGAAAGTGGTCCACAGGCGGGTTCGCTGACGCAGGTCCTTGAGGTTCATGCTGCGGTCGGCGTACAGCCGCTCGCGCACATCGGCCAACGGATAGATGTCCGGGTCGGTGCGCACCGCTTCATCCACCAGCGGCGTGGCGGCCTGGTTCGCCGTGGCGAAGAACAGGGTATTGGTCAGCGCCGCCACGGACTCGGGGCGCAACATGAACTCGATAAAGGCACGGGCGGCTTCGGGGTGCGGCGCATCCTTGGGAATCGCCAGGTTGTCCTGCCAGACGAGGGTGCCCTCCCTGGGAATCCGGTAGGCAATTTCATAGGGTTTGTTGGCCTTGCGCGCCTGGTCGGCAGCCATGCTCGCGTCACCGTTGTAGGTCAACGCCAAACACACGCTGCCATTGGCCAGGTCGCTGATCTGCCGCCCGGTGGCGACGTACAGCACGTTCGGCTGCAGCTGACGCAACAACGCCTCGGCGGCTGACAGATCGTTCTTGTCGGTGCTGTAGGGATCTTTACCCAGGTAATGCAGAGCGAGCCCGATCACCTCCTGGGGCGAATCGAGAATGGCGATGCCGCAATCCTTCAACTTGCTCGCGTACTCGGGTTTGAACAGCAGATCCAGGCTGTTGAGCGGTACGTCCGGCAAGCGCTGTTTGAGCGCCTCGACATTCATGCCCAAACCCAGGGTGCCCCAGGTATAAGGCACGCCGTAGCGGTTGCCGGGATCGACGGCGGCGAGCTTTTCCAGCAAATCCGGATCGAGGTTGGCGTAACCCTTGAGGCCTTCGTGGGGAATCGGTTTCAACGCGCCGGCGGCAAGCCCCCGGGCCAGCACGCTGGAGGACGGCACCACCACGTCATAACCGCTGCCGCCAGTGAGCAATTTGGTCTCCAGCACTTCCGAAGAGTCAAAGGTGTCGTAGCGCACATGGATGCCGGTTTCCTGCTCGAACCGTTGCAGGGTTTCGGGGGCGACGTAATCGGCCCAACTGTACAGATTGACCACCTTGTCCTCGGCCTGGGCCGATGCGGCCATGGCAAGGAATAACGCGGGTAAACACAGCTTGAACATGGGAGCCATGACGAACACCTGACCAGAGGAAGTGGTTGCAGGATGCGTCGTCGGATACATTGATGAAATATCAAGTTAATTAACCTGACTTTATGACGGAGTAATGTTTGATGCTCGGCCAACTGCATGATCTGGACCTGCACCTGTTGCGTCTGTTTGTCAGCGTGGTGGAGTGCGGCGGTTTCAGCGCCGCCCAGGGCCAACTGGGGTTGAGTCAGTCGAGCATCAGCCAGCAAATGGCCAAGCTGGAAACCCGCCTCGGCTATCGGCTGTGCAGTCGCGGTAAAGGCGGGTTCAGGATCACGCCCAAGGGCGAGCAACTCCTCAGCGCCACCCGTGGCTTGTTCGAGTCCATCGAAGCCTTCCGCCATCAATCCAACGGCGTCGCCGGGCGCTTGATCGGCGAAGTGCGCCTTGGCCTGTCCGAGGCGCTGGATCAGTCGGTGCTGCAGCGGGTGGCCGAGGCGATCCGGCGCTTTCGTGAACGGGACGAGTCGGTGCGCATCGAGCTGATCAGCGCCATGCCCGGCGAGATGGAGCGCTTGCTGCTGCAACAGCGGCTGGACCTGGCCATCGGCTATTTCTCGCAGGTGCAAAGCGCGTTTGACTACCGCGAACTGTTCATTGAAACCCAGCACCTGTATTGCGCCCCCGGCCATCCGCTGTTCACCCACGCGAACCCGGGCGATCAGGACCTGCAAGCCTGCGACCGGGTCGGTCACCCCTACCGTTTCCTGCGCAGTGACGAGCCCTTTCAGGGCGAGCGGTGTTCGGCCCGTTCGGAACAGGTCGAAGGCACCCTCGCCTTCATCCTGTCCGGCAAGCATATCGGTTATCTGCCCAGCCACTTTGCCCGCACCTGGGAAGACAAGGGATTGCTGCGGTCGGTGCGCAGCGACATGAGTTTCGACGTCGCATTTCACCTGGCCCGGCACCGGGCGCAGGTGGCCGGGGATGCGCAGAAGGCCTTCGAAGAGGATCTGCTCGCGGCGTTTGCCTGAATGCGCCGTGGTCTACGCTGTAACAATGCCGGACATCTACATGCAAAAATGCACAGATAACCTGCACTTATCCGACTTGTACACGGCAAATTTGCACTGATACGATCCGCCATCGCTCGCGCGCGAGCATCTCGATAAAGAACAATAAAAGCAGGGAGTTAGTGATGACTGCTCAGGTTACATCGAAGGGGACGCTGTCCATGGATGCCATGCAAAACGAAGTGCTGGCCGAGGTTCGCAACCACATCGGTCACCTGACCCTCAACCGCCCCGCCGGCCTCAATGCCCTGACCCTGGACATGGTGCGCAACCTGCACCGCCAGCTCGACGCCTGGGCCCACGACCCGCACGTGCATGCGGTGGTCCTGCGCGGTGCCGGCGAAAAAGCCTTCTGCGCCGGCGGCGATATTCGTTCGCTGCATGACAGCTTCAAAAGCGGCGACACCCTGCACGAAGATTTCTTCGTCGAGGAATACGCCCTCGACCTGGCGATCCACCATTACCGCAAACCGGTGCTGGCGCTGATGGACGGTTTTGTCCTCGGCGGCGGCATGGGCCTGGTGCAAGGCGCAGACTTGCGCGTGGTCACCGAAAAAAGCCGTCTGGCGATGCCGGAAGTCGGCATCGGCTATTTCCCGGACGTCGGCGGCAGTTATTTCCTGCCGCGCATTCCCGGTGAACTGGGGATTTACCTGGGCGTCAGCGGCGTACAGATTCGTGCCGCCGATGCGCTGTATTGCGGCCTGGCCGACTGGTACCTCGAAAGCGACAAACTGGGCACCCTGGACGAAAAACTCGACCAGCTCGAATGGCACGACACACCACTCAAGGATCTGCAAAGCCTGCTGGCAACACTCGCCGTGCAGCAACTGCCCGACGCGCCGTTGAGTGCGTTGCGTCCGGCCATCGACCACTTCTTCGCCCAACCCGACGTGCCGAGTATTGTGGAGCAACTGCGCCAGGTCACGGTCGCCGACAGCCATGCGTGGGCCGTCACCACCGCCGACCTGCTGGAAACCCGTTCGCCGCTGGCCATGGGCGTCACCCTGGAAATGCTCCGTCGCGGACGCGAGCTGCCCCTTGAACAATGTTTCGCCCTTGAGCTGCACCTGGACCGCCAGTGGTTCGAGCGCGGCGACCTGATCGAAGGCGTGCGCGCCTTGCTGATCGACAAAGACAAGACACCACGCTGGAATCCGCCCACTCTTCAGGCGCTGGACGCCGAACACGTGGCGAGCTTCTTCAGCGGGTTTGACCGGAACGAGGGCTGAACCATGCACGATATCGAATTGAGCGAAGAGCAAGTGATGATCCGCGACATGGCCCGGGATTTTGCCCGTGGCGAAATCGCGCCCCATGCCCAGGCCTGGGAAAAGGCCGGCTGGATCGATGACGGCCTGGTGGCGAAGATGGGTGAGCTGGGCCTGCTGGGCATGGTGGTCCCCGAGGAATGGGGCGGCACCTATGTCGACTACGTGGCCTATGCGCTGGCGGTAGAGGAGATTTCCGCCGGCGACGGCGCGACCGGCGCCTTCATGAGCATCCACAACTCCGTGGGCTGCGGGCCGGTGCTCAACTACGGCAGCGAAGAACAGAAACAGACCTGGCTGGCGGACTTGGCCAGCGGAAAGGTCATCGGCTGCTTCTGCCTGACCGAACCCCAGGCCGGTTCCGAAGCGCACAACCTGCGCACCCGCGCCGAACTGCGCGACGGCCAATGGGTGATCAACGGTGCGAAGCAATTCGTCAGCAACGGCAAGCGCGCCAAGCTGGCGATTGTATTTGCCGTGACCGATCCGGACTTGGGCAAACGCGGCATCTCGGCGTTCCTGGTGCCGACCGATACCGCCGGTTTTATCGTTGACCGCACTGAACACAAAATGGGTATCCGCGCGTCCGACACCTGTGCCGTCACCCTGAACAACTGCACCATCCCCGAAGCCAACCTGCTGGGTGAACGCGGCAAAGGCCTGGCCATCGCCCTGTCCAACCTCGAAGGCGGCCGTATCGGCATCGCCGCCCAGGCGCTGGGCATCGCCCGCGCGGCGTTCGAAGCGGCACTGGCCTATTCCCGTGACCGGGTGCAGTTTGGCAAGACGATCAATGAGCACCAGAGCATCGCCAACCTGCTGGCCGACATGCACATGCAGCTGAACGCCGCACGCTTGATGATCCTGCACGCTGCGCGCCTGCGCACGGCCGGAAAACCCTGCCTGTCGGAGGCGTCACAGGCCAAGCTGTTTGCGTCGGAAATGGCGGAAAAGGTCTGCTCGTCCGCGATTCAGATTCATGGCGGGTACGGGTATCTGGAAGACTATCCGGTAGAGAAGTACTACCGCGATGCGCGGATCACGCAGATCTACGAAGGCTCGAGCGAGATTCAGCGGATGGTGATTGCCCGCGAACTGAAAAACTATCTGGTTTGACTCGGTAAAAATCAAAAGCTTCGCGAGCAAGCCCGCTCCCACATTGGATCCCGGCGTTTATGAGATCCCTTTGTGGGAGCGGGCTTGCTCGCGAAGGCGTCAGCAAAGACGCGGCATTACTTACCGACGAACTCCGCCTCACGCTTGGCAATGAACGCCGCCATGCCTTCCTTCTGATCCTGCGTCGCAAACGCCGCATGGAACACCCGACGCTCAAAACGCACGCCTTCGGCCAGGCTCACTTCAAAGGCACGGTTGACGCTTTCCTTGACCATCATCGCAATCGGCAGCGATTTCTTGGCGATCAATGCCGCGACTTTCAGCGCTTCGTCCAGCAGTTCGTCGCTTGGCACGATCCGCGCCACGATGCCGCAACGCTCCGCTTCCACGGCATCGATCAAACGCCCGCTCAGGCACATTTCCATGGCCTTGGCCTTGCCCACGGCGCGGGTCAGGCGTTGGGTGCCGCCCATGCCCGGCAACACGCCCAGGTTGATTTCCGGCTGGCCGAATCTGGCGTTGTCGCCGGCCAGAATGAAGTCGCACATCAGCGCCAGCTCACAACCGCCACCCAGGGCAAAACCGTTGACCGCCGCGATGATCGGCTTGCGGCGGTTGGCGACGCGGTCGCTGTCGCTGAACAGATCGTCGAGGTAGATCTGCGGGTAGGTCAGCTCGGCCATTTCCTTGATGTCGGCACCCGCGGCAAATGCTTTTTTCGAACCGGTCAGGACGATACAGCCGATGTTCGCATCCGCCTCGAAACCATCAAGGGCCTGGTTCAGCTCGCTGACGATCTGCGCGTTCAACGCGTTCAACGCCTGAGGGCGGTTGAGGGTGATCAGGCCAACGCGGCCGTGGGTTTCCAGCAAAATCGTTTCGTAGCTCATAAACAACTCCTGTTTCACATAAGGCCAGCTCCTACAGAGGGCCTGCTTTTTTATAGGTTGCGCGAGATGACCATGCGCTGAATGTCGCTGGTGCCTTCGTAGATCTGACACACCCGCACGTCGCGGTAGATTCGTTCCAGCGGGAAGTCGTTGAGGTAACCATATCCGCCGAGGGTTTGCAGCGCCGAGGAGCATACCTTCTCGGCCATTTCCGAGGCGAACAACTTGGCCATCGATGCCTCGACCAGGGCCGGCTTGCCACTGTCGCGCAGGGCGGCGGCGTAGTGCACCATTTGCCGCGCCACGGCGATCTGGGTGGCCATGTCCGCCAGGCGGAACGCTACGGCCTGATGCTCGATGATCGGTTTGCCGAAGCTCTCGCGCTCACGGGCGTAGTCGCGAGCCGCTTCAAACGCGGCGCGGGCCATGCCCACCGATTGTGAAGCGATGCCGACGCGGCCGCCTTCCAGGTTGGCCAGGGCGATCCTGTAGCCTTCGCCCTCCTCGCCCAAACGGTTGGCCACCGGCACCTTCACGTCTTCGAAGAGGATCTGGCAGGTGTCGGAGGCGTGCTGACCGAGCTTGTCCTCGACTCGCGCGACTTTATAGCCCGGCGAATCGGTCGGTACGATAAACGCGCTGATGCCACGCTTGCCCGCGTTCGGGTCGGTCACCGCAAACACGATCACCACCCCGGCATTCTGCCCGGAGGTGATGAACTGCTTGCAGCCGTTGAGCACGTAGTGATCGCCTTCCAGGCGCGCACGGGTTTTCAGGCCGCTGGCGTCGGAACCGGCCTGGGGCTCGGTCAGGGCGAAAGCGCCGAGCATCGCGCCGCTGGCCAACGGTTTGAGGAAACGCTCCTTCTGCTCGTCGTTGCCGTAGTGGAGAATCGGCACACAACCCACGGAGTTGTGCACGCTCATGATGGTCGAACAGGCGCCATCGCCGGCGGCGATTTCTTCCAACGCCATGGCGTAGGCCAGGTAACCGGTGTCGCACCCGCCCCACTGCTCCGGCACCAACATGCCGAAGAAGCCCAAACCGGCCATTTCGCCGATGGCTTCCTTGGGGAAGCGGTGTTCGCGGTCCCACTCGGCGGCGAAGGGTTTGAGCCGTTCCTGGGCAAAATCCCGGGCCATGTCGCGGATTTGTTGTTGGTCGTCATTGGGGATCATGGTGAATCCTTGAATCAGGTTACAACGCAGCCCCCTGTGGGAGCGGGCTTGCTCGCGAAGAGGCCGTGTCAGTCGACATCATCGTCGGATGACACACCGCTTTCGCGGGCAAGCCCGCTCCCACATGGGATAGCGTCAGGTTCAGTACAGGCATTCCACGGCCATTGCCGTTGCTTCACCGCCACCGATGCAGATCGCCGCGACACCGCGTTTCAGGCCTTTCTGGCGCAGGGCCGACAGCAAGGTCACGAGAATCCGCGCACCGGACGCCCCGATCGGGTGGCCCAAGGCACACGCGCCGCCGTGGACGTTGAGTTTCTCGTGGGGGATTTCCAGGTGAGTCATCGCGGCCATGCCGACCACGGCGAAGGCTTCGTTGACTTCCACCAGATCGACGTCATTGATCGACCAGCCGGTTTTATTCATCAGCTTCTTGATCGCGCCAATCGGCGCCACCGGGAACAGGCCCGGGGTATCGGCGAACGCGGCGTGGCCATGGATCACCGCCAACGGCTTCAGGCCTTGTTTCTGTGCCTGGGACTGGCGCATCAGCACCAATGCCGCCGCACCGTCGGAAATCGAACTGGAGTTGGCCGCCGTCACCGTGCCGCCTTCGCGGAACGCCGGTTTCAACGAAGCGATCTTGTCCAGTTTGGCTTTTGGCGGCTGCTCGTCGTTGCTGATCACCACTTGCTCTTTGCCGACTGTCACGGTGAGCGGGACAATTTCGGCCTTGAAGCTGCCGTCCTTGATCGCCTGTTGCGCGCGGGTGGTCGAGGCGATGGCGAACGCGTCCTGGGCCTCACGGCTGAAGCTGTTGGTTTCGGCGCAGTCTTCGGCGAAGGTGCCCATCAGGCGGCCCTTGTCGTAGGCGTCTTCGAGGCCGTCCAGGAACATCGAGTCCTGCACCCGACCATGGCCCATGCGGTAGCCGGCACGGGCGCGGTCCAGCAGGTAAGGCGCGTTGGACATGCTTTCCATGCCACCGGCGACCACCACGTCGGCACTGCCGGCCACCAGCATGTCGTGGGCCAGAATCGCCGCCTCCATGCCCGAACCGCACATCTTGTTCAGGGTGGTGCAGCGGGTCGATTTATCCAGCCCGGCACCCAGTGCCGCCTGGCGCGCAGGGGCCTGGCCAAGGCCAGCCGGCAGTACGCAACCGAACAGCACTTCGTCGATGCCGTCACTGGAAACGCCGGCACGTTCAACGGCGGCTTTGATCGCGGCAGCACCCAGTTGCGGTGCGGTCAGGCTTTTCAGTTCGCCCTGGAACCCACCCATGGGGGTGCGGACGGCGCTGACGATTACAATCGGATCGTTGGACAGTGTCATGACAAATCCTCCTTATTTGGCGGCCATGCGCAAGGCACCGTCGAGACGGATCACCTCGCCGTTGAGCATGCTGTTTTCAATAATATGCTTCACCAGCCCGGCATACTCACCCGGTTTGCCCAAACGCGGCGGGAATGGCACGCCAGCGGCCAGGGAATCGCGAACTTCCTGGGTCATGCCGGCCATCATCGGCGTCTCGAAAATGCCTGGGGCGATGGTCATCACGCGGATGCCGAAGCGCGCCAGTTCACGGGCCGCCGGCAACGTCAGGCTGACGATGGCACCTTTGGACGCCGAGTAAGCCGCCTGACCGATCTGACCGTCGTATGCCGCGGCAGACGCGGTGTTGATGATCACGCCGCGCTCGCCATCGGCATCCGCTTCGGTTTGCGCAATCGCCGCTGCCGCCAGGCGCAGCATGTTGAAGCTGCCGATCAGGTTGACGTTGATCACCTGGCTGAAACTGGACAGCAAGTGCGGACCGTTCTTGCCGAGAATCTTCTCGCCACGCACGATGCCGGCGCAATTGACCAGGCCATTGAGGCCGCCAAAGGCTTCGACCGTCGCCTGCACAGCCGCTTCGGCCGCCGCTTCGTTGCTGATGTCCGCCACCACACTGTGCGCGCCAAGGCGCTGGGCCTGGGCGGCAACGGCCTCGGCGTTCATGTCCACCAGCATCACTTTCGCGCCAGCGGCGACCAGTACCTCGGCCGTCGCTGCACCGAGGCCGGAAGCGCCACCGGTGACGATAAAAATCTTGTTCTCGATCTGCATCATTGTTTCCCTTTCAAGCTGGAAGGTTCTTCGCCGCAGCCTCTTGAGCCTTGGCGATTTCCTGGTTGCGCAAGATAAAGCGCTGCAATTTGCCGCTTGGGGTTTTCGGCAACTCGCTGACAAATTCGATTTCACGGGGATAGGAGTGCGCCGCCAGACGCTTGCGCACGTGCTGGCGCAGCTCTTCGGCCAACGCAGGTTCTGCGCGGTATTGCGGGCTGAGCACGACGAACGCCTTGACCAGTTCGGTACGCTCCGGATCGGGTTTGCCGACCACGGCGGCCTCGACCACGGCCGGGTGTTCGATCAGCGCACTTTCCACGTCGAACGGGCCGACCCGGTAGCCGGAGGTGGTGATCACGTCATCGCTGCGACCGACGAAGCTGATGCTGCCGTCCGGGTTCCACTCGACGGTGTCGCCACTCAAGTAGTAGTGGCCGACAAAGGCCTTGGTCGGCCCGCCTTCGTAGCCGGCGAACCAGCACATCGGCGACTGGCTGCGGTCGATGGCCAGGATGCCGGGCTGGCCAACACCCAGTTCCTTGTATTCGTCATCGAGGACCACAATGCGGTGGCCCGGCGAGGCGAAACCGGCGGCGCCCATGTGAATCGGGTGTTCAAGGCCGTGGTGGTTGCACAGCACCATGCCCAGCTCGGTCTGGCCGTAGTGGTCGTGGATGACCACGTCGAGGTTTTCGGCGAACCAGCGGATCACTTCCGGGTTCAGCGGCTCGCCGGCGCTGCTGACGATGCGCAGTTTGCCCTTGATCGATCTGGCGAACTCATCGCCGCCGGCAATCAGCAAACGGTAGGCCGTAGGTGAGCCGGTGAGGTTGGTGATCCCGTACTTGTTGATCACCCGGCAGGTGCTTTCGAGGGTGAACGGGCCATCGTAAAAGGTGATCGGATGCCCCATCGACAGGGGCCCGGTGACACCGTAGTAGATGCCGTAGGCCCAACCCGGATCGGCGACGTTCCAGAAGGCGTCTTCAGGGCGCAGGTCAACCGCGTCGCGGATGTAGCTCTGGAACGCAACGATGGCCTTGAGCGGCACAGGCAGCGCTTTCGACGGGCCGGTGGTGCCCGAGGTGAACATCAGCAGGAACGGGTCTTCGCCGGTCAGCAGCACGGGCTCGCAATCGGAGGAATAGTTGGCCAGTTCGGCCCAGAAACTGCTATCGCCACGCATCAGGCCCTGCCCTTTGGGGCCAGTGACAGTAACGATGCTCGGGCAGTCGGGGACTTCGGCGAGTTTTGACCGGTTCATCGCATCGGTCACCACCACTTTGGCACCAGAGCAGCTCAGGCGGTGCTCGATGGCTTTGGGGCCGAACGCGGTGAATAGCGGTTGATACACCGCGCCAATGCGCCAGGTGGCAAACACGGTGATCAGCAATTCGATGTTGCGTGGCAGCAGGCCGGCGACCTTGTCGCCCTTCTTCACGCCCTGGGCCAGCAGGTAATTGGCGAAACGCGCGGCCTTGTCCTGCAAATCAGTGAAGGTGTAGCTCGCACTGGCGCCGTCGCGTCCCTCCCAGAACAGCGCGATGCGACCCGGCAAGGCATGCCGGTCACAGCATTCGACGCAGGCGTTGAGCGCCGTCAGATCGCCTGCGAGTGCAGCGTCGACGGTGTGCTGATAGTTGAACTGATCTGTAGCAGACAAGTAATCGCGCATTGCCAGAATCCCTGTGTTTCTTATTAGGTTGGGGGGAACCGTAATCAACAGGGAAATACTCGCTCTGCCAGGGGTAGCGGGCAATGGTCAAAGTTATCAAGTTGCCTGACTGGTTTGGCCAAAGCCCTCAGGTATCAGGAAGTGAAGCGCACCCCCGGTTTAGCGCGCTCGTCCACGGTCAGCTCGAACACATCCGGGCGAGCGTAGTGACCGACCACGTCATAGTCGTAGCGGGCGCGCACCAGGTCGTCAGTGTCGATCTGCGCGGTCAGCAGACCGGGGCCATCTCGCAACGGTCCGGCGAGGATGTCGCCCATGGGCCCTACGATCACGCTGCCGCCGGCGATCAACGGCCGATCCGCCGGCCAGTTGGCGATGTCCAGGCCCAGGGCCTGGGGCGACGCCTGGACCTGACAGGCGCTGACCACGAAACAACGCCCTTCATGAGCGATGTGGCGCATGCTGACCTGCCACATCTCCCGTTCGTCCACGGTCGGCGCGCACCACACCTCCACGCCCTTGGCGTACATCGCCGTGCGCAGCAGCGGCATCATGTTTTCCCAGCACACCGCCGCACCGATGCGCCCGACCTGACTGTCGATCACCGGCAGCGTCGAACCATCGCCCTTGCCCCAGATCAGCCGTTCGGTGCCGGTGGGCATCAGCTTGCGGTGTTTGGCCAGCAGCCCGGCCTGCGGATCAAAGTACAAGGCGGTGCAGTACAAGGTGCTGCCGGCGCGTTCGATGACGCCGATCACCAGATTCGCCCCGGTGCGTGCGGACAGGCCGGCCAGCGCCTCGGTTTCCGCGCCGGGCACGTCGATGGCGTTGGCAAAATAGCGGGCAAAGGCTTCACGACCTTGCGCCAGCCGAAAACCAAGCTGTGTGCCAAAACCCTCGCCTTTGGGATAACCACCCAGCAGCGCTTCCGGCATGACCACCAGCGCGGCGCCGGATTCGATGATCGCGTGTTCATAGGACAGGATCTGTTCCAGGGTGTCGGCCTTGCCACCGGGCAAGGCGCCAATCTGCAAGGCCGCAACGATTGATTTGGGCATCACGAAATCTCCATTCGCATCAGGGGTTGCTCATTCTCCGGCGCCACGTGATCATCAATAAAGACCGATTCACTGCTGAATGATATGAACCAAATGAATATCACCAACATCGACCTCAACCTGCTCAAAGTCTTCGAAGCGCTGCACGAAGAGTCCAGCGCCAGCCGTGCCGCCTTGCGCCTGGGCGTGACGCAATCGGCGGTCAGTGCAGCCTTGCGCCGGTTGCGCGAGGTGTATGGCGATCAACTGTTCGTGCGCACCGGGCGCGGCCTGGCGCCCTCGCTCAAGGCCAATCAGCTCAAGCCGGTGGTCAGCGAGGCCCTGAATAAATGCCGGCAGAGCCTGGCGATGGTTGACCCGGCTGCGCAGCAGTACGAAGGCCGCTCGGTCACCGTGGGCATGTCGGACGATTTCGAAATTGCCTACGGCCGACGACTGATCGAGGAAATCGCCCGGAGCGCGCCGAAGTTGCGCCTGATTTTCCGCCAGACTCACAGCCAGATCGTTGCCCAGGCGTTCATGGAACGCAGCATTGACCTGGCGATCACCGCAGGCGGCTTTGCCGAGCGGCTGCTCAGCCGTCAGGTGCTGGGAGAAGGTGGTTATCTGTGCCTGGCGGACCCGTCGAGCCTGGTCGAGGGCCAGCACAGCATCAGTCTTGAGGAGTTTGTGGCCCGCGAGCACATCCTGGTGTCATCTGGCGGTTTTATCGGGATTACCGATGAAGGATTGGCGGCGCTGGGCCTGAGTCGGCGGGTGTGCGCCTCGACCACGCATTTTGCCGCGCTGCCGCATTTGCTCAAGGGCAGCCAGGCCGTGGCGACCATTCCGGCCCATGCCGCCCGAAGCATCGCGACGCTCAGCGGCCTGGCACTGCTGCCCTGCCCCTTGGCCTTGCCGCGCTACCCGATCGAACTGGGCTGGCGCACCAGCACCCAGCTTGACCCGGTCGTGTTGAAAGTGCGCGAGGCGATTGTCGCGAGTTTCGCCTGACAGCCGATGTTATTTGTTGGCCGCCATCAGGCGATTGACTTCACTGCGCACCATGTTGGCGTATTCCGGGGGCGACATGCCGTCCAGTTCGGCGCGCACCCATTCGGCCCACTTGCCTTTGCGCTTGGCCCGTTCACCAAACAACCGTGCGGCCTCGCCCTTGGCTTTGCCCAGGTTGTTTTGCCAGAGTTCGAACAGACGGGATTTCTCGTCTTCAAGCGCAGCGCGCTCGGCGAGGGGTTTGTCGGCCAGATTGAAGCTCATGGGAATTTCCTGCTGCGTAAAATTGGCGACATCTTACACTGTAGGGCGAAATGTCCTGCGCCGGTTTTTTCAGCTAGATGACCTTCCCGGGCAAAATAGCTGCAACTTTTCCGACGACCGCAGACTCCATTGTTCACTGTCCACTTACCCGCAAGGAGTACTTCAATGGCCCGCAAAACCGCCGCGCAAGCTGCCGAAGATCAAATCAAGGATCAAGCGTTCAGCGAACTTCAATCGTTGATCGAAGAGTCGGAAAAACTGCTGAAAAGCAGCGCCTCACTGGTCGGGGAAGAAGCGGACACCCTTCGCGGACAAATCGCCCTGAAACTCCAGCAGGCCAGGGATTCGGTGACCAGCGTGCGCAACCGCACCCTGCCTGCGGTCGAGGCCACTGAAACCTATATCGGCGGGCATCCATGGCAAACCGTGGCGATTTCCGCCGGGTTCGGCCTGGTGGTGGGGTTGC
>NZ_AKJO01000006.1:0-8405 GCF_000282295.1 Pseudomonas sp. GM33 | reverse complement strand
AAGCCCGATCCCACAGGGATCCCGGTGGTTGTCGAGGGGCTGGATCAGGCCTTGAGATGGCGCAAGCTGCGCTCCATCCGCGTGATGCCTTCTTCAAGCAGCGAGCGTGGGCAGCCGAAATTCAGGCGCACGAACTGCTTGCAGTCATCGCCGAAGTCCAGACCGGCGCTCAAGCCGACCCTGGCCTGTTCGAGGAAGAACTGCTGTGGGTCGTCCAGCCCCAGTGCCGTGCAGTCGAGCCACGCCAGGTAGGTGCTTTGCGGCAGGTTCATGGTGATGCCCGGCAGGCGGGTGCGTACCGCGTCGGCGAGGAAATCGCGGTTGCCTTGCAGGTAGACCTTCAGTTCGGCCAGCCATGGCGCAGCTTCGCTGTAGGCGACGCGGGTGGCTTCCATGCCCAGCGGGTTGACGCTGTCGACCATGCCGCAACGGGCGTGGTTGACCTTCTCGCGCAGGTGGCGGTCCTGGATGATCATGAACGAGGTCTTCAGGCCGGCGATGTTGTAGGCCTTGCTCGCCGACATCAGCGTGATGGTGCGCTGGGCGACTTGCGGGCTCAGCGTGGCCATCGGAATGTGCTGGCGGTCGTCGAAGCACAACTCGGCGTGGATCTCGTCGGAAATGATCCAGGCATCATGTTCAAGGCAAATGTCGGCAATGGCTTGCAGCTCTACGCGCGGGAAGGCTTTGCCCAGCGGGTTATGCGGGTTGCTCAGCAGCAGTGCGCCACCGCCTTGCAGCGACTGGCTCAGGGTATCCAGCGGCGTGCTGTAGGTGCCATCGGCTTGCGCATCGAAATTCAGCTCGACCTTGTTCAGACCCCAATGCCCGGGTGCGTGGCGCAGCGGCGGGTAGTTAGGCACCTGTACAACGACGTTCTGTGGCGCCTGTACCAGGGCCTTCAACGCCATGTTGAAGCCCGACTCGACGCCCGGCAGGAAAATCAGCTCCTGGGGCTCGACACGCCAGGCGTATTTGTTCCAGAGGTCGGCCACGATAGCCTCGCGCAGGTCATCCTGGGCCACGCTGTAACCGACCATCGGGTGTTCCAGTCGTTTTTGCAGGGCCTGGATGATCACCGGCGGCGCGGCGAAATCCATGTCGGCGACCCACATCGGCAACACGTCCGCCGGGTAGCGGCTCCACTTGGTACTGCCGGTATTGTGGCGGTCGAACACCTGATCAAAATCGAAAGTCATGCGCAAATCTCGTAAAGGCCGGTTAATCATGCCGGCCATGATAAGCGCCAATCCCCTGTAGGAGCGAGCCTGCTCGCGATGACTGACACCACCCCCCTTGTGGGAGCGGGCTAGCCCGCGAAGGGGCCGGCAGATCCAGCATGAGTGTTGGCTGACACTACGCCTTCACGGGCAAGCTCGCTCCCACAGGTTTTGTGCCAATAGCCGTGAACGCCGACTAACGCCCGACGGTCGGGTTTCATCGCAGATTCGACAGCATTGACTAAAGTTCAACTGTCGGCAGCCAGACTGCCGCGACCGTGGTTGTTCGAAAAAGCCCGGCCATGTACCGGGTTCCACCTGATCAGGAGTGCACGATGGATCTCAGCCGTCGTCAGTTCTTCAAGGTCGCCGGTATCGGCCTTGCAGGCTCTAGCCTGGGTGCGTTGGGCATGGCCCCGACGCTTGCCTTTGCCGAACAGGTGCGTCATTTCAAGCTCGCCCACACCCATGAAACCCGCAACACCTGCCCGTATTGCTCGGTCGGTTGCGGCTTGATCATGTACAGCCAGGGCGATGCGGCGAAGAATGTCGCGCAAAACATCATCCACATCGAAGGTGACGCCGACCACCCGGTCAACCGCGGCACCCTGTGCCCCAAAGGCGCGGGCCTGCTGGATTTCATTCACAGTCCCGGCCGCCTGCAATACCCGCAGGTGCGCAAACCCGGCAGCACCGAGTGGACGCGCATCTCCTGGGATGAAGCCCTCGATCGTGTCGCCGACCTGATGAAGGCCGACCGCGACGCCAACTTCATCGAGAAGAACGCCCAGGGGCAAACGGTGAACCGCTGGCTGACCACCGGCTTCCTCGCGGCATCGGCGGCGTCCAATGAAGCGGGCTACATCACCCACAAGGTGGTGCGCAGCCTCGGCATGCTGGGGTTCGATAACCAGGCGCGTGTCTGACACGGCCCGACGGTGGCAAGTCTTGCCCCGACGTACGGCCGTGGTGCCATGACCAATACCTGGACCGATATCGCCAACGCGAATCTGGTTCTGGTGATGGGCGGCAACGCAGCAGAAGCGCACCCGTGCGGCTTCAAATGGGTGACCGAAGCCAAGGCGCACAACAAGGCGCGGCTGATCGTGGTCGATCCGCGTTTTACCCGTACCGCCTCGGTGGCCGACTATTACGCGCCGATCCGTACCGGCACCGACATCGCCTTCATGGGCGGGCTGATCAACTACCTGCTGACCGAGGACAAGATCCAGCACGAGTACGTGCGCAACTACACCGACGTGTCGTTCATCGTCAAAGCCGGCTATGGCTTCGAGGACGGGATTTTCAGCGGCTACGACGCGGCCAAGCGCCTCTATACCGACAAGTCCGGTTGGGGCTATGAGCTCGGTGAAGACGGTTTTGCCAAGGTCGACCCGACCCTGCAGGACCCGCGCTGCGTCTATCAATTGATGAAGCAGCACTACAGCCGTTACACCCGGGAACTGGCGAGCCAGATCTGCGGCATGCCGGTCGATGCCATGCAGAAAATCTGGGAGGAAATCGCCACTTGCTCGACGCCGGGCAAAACCATGACCATCCTCTACGCGCTGGGCTGGACCCAGCACTCGATTGGCGCGCAGATGATCCGCAGCGCGGCGATGGTGCAACTGTTGCTGGGCAACGTCGGCATGCCGGGCGGGGGCGTGAACGCCTTGCGCGGACACTCCAACATCCAGGGGCTGACCGACCTGGGGCTGCTGTCCAACTCACTGCCGGGCTACCTCACGCTACCCGGCGATGCCGAGCAGGATTACAACGCCTACATCGTCAAGCGTACGCAGAAGCCGTTGCGGCCTGGGCAACTGTCCTACTGGCAGAACTACAGCAAGTTCCACGTCAGCCTGATGAAATCCTGGTACGGCGCCAACGCCACCGCCGAGAATAACTGGGCTTACGAGTACCTGCCGAAACTGGACATTCCCCAGTACGACATCCTCAAGGTGTTCGACCTGATGGGGCAAGGCAAGGTGAACGGCTACATGTGCCAGGGCTTCAACCCTATCGCCGCGTTGCCAGACAAAAACCGCGTGATGGCGGCACTGGCCAAGCTGAAATGGCTGGTGGTGATGGACCCACTGGCCACGGAGACTTCCGAGTTCTGGCAAAAGGTCGGGCCGTACAACGACGTGAACAGCGCCGACATCCAGACCGAAGTGATCCGCCTGCCCACCACCTGTTTTGCCGAGGAAGACGGTTCGCTGGTCAACAGCAGCCGCTGGCTGCAATGGCACTGGAAAGGCGCCGACGGCCCTGGCGAAGCGCGCACCGACGTGCGGATCATGAGCGAATTGTTCCTGCGTCTGCGCCAGCGCTATCAGGTCGATGGCGGCAAGTATCCCGACCCGCTGCTCAAGTTGACGTGGCCGTACAAGATCCCCGACGAACCTTCGCCGGAGGAACTGGCCAAGGAAATCAACGGCTCGGCGACGACCGACTTCACCGACGCCACCGGTGCGGCGATCAAGGCCAATGCGCAACTGGCCGGTTTCGGCCAGCTCAAGGATGACGGCAGTACGGCGTCCGGTTGCTGGATTTTCTGTGGCAGCTGGACCGAACTGGGCAACCAGATGGCCCGCCGCGACAACAACGACCCGTATGGCATGCACCAGCATCAGGGCTGGGCCTGGGCCTGGCCGGCCAACCGGCGGATTCTCTACAACCGCGCCTCGGCGGACCTGCAAGGCAAGCCGTGGGATCCGAAAAAACGCCTGGTGTGGTGGAACGGCAAAGCCTGGGCCGGCACCGATGTACCGGACTACAAGGCCGACGTGCCGCCGGAAGCCGGGATGAACCCGTTCATCATGAACCCCGAAGGCGTGGCGCGGTTCTTCGCCGTCGACAAGATGAACGAAGGTCCGTTTCCCGAGCACTACGAGCCGTTCGAGACCCCGATCGGCATCAATCCGCTGCACCCGCAAAACAAGAAAGCCACCAGCAACCCGGCAGCGCGGATCTTCGATTCGGTTTGGGACTCCCTCGGCGTGGCCAAGGATTACCCATACGCCGCTACCAGTTACCGGCTGACCGAGCATTTCCACTTCTGGAGCAAGCATTGCAAGCTCAACGCGATTACCCAACCGGAGCAGTTCGTCGAGATCGGCGAAGTGCTGGCCAAGGAAAAAGGCATAGTCGCAGGCGACCGGGTACGGGTCAGCAGCAAGCGTGGCTTCATCGAAGCGGTGGCGGTGGTGACCAAGCGGATTCGTCCGCTGCAGGTCAACAATCAGGTGGTGCACCAGATCGGCATTCCGCTGCACTGGGGCTTCACCGGGCTCACGCGGCACGGTTACCTGACCAACACCCTGGTGCCGTTCCTCGGCGATGGCAACACACAGACCCCGGAATCCAAGTCATTCCTGGTCAACGTGGAGAAAGTCTAAATGGCCAGCCAAGACATCATTGCCCGCTCGGCCACCACCACGCCCGCGCCCTCGGTGCGCGGCATGGAAGAAGTCGCCAAGCTGATCGACACCACCAAATGCATTGGCTGCAAGGCCTGTCAGGTTGCCTGCTCGGAATGGAACGATCTGCGTGATGAGGTCGGCCACAACCACGGTACCTACGAAAACCCGCAGGACCTCAGCGCAGAAACCTGGACGCTGATGCGCTTCACCGAGCACGAGACCGACGCCGGCAACCTGGAGTGGCTGATCCGCAAGGACGGCTGCATGCACTGCGCCGAGCCCGGTTGCCTGGCCGCATGCCCCAGCCCCGGGGCGATCATCAAGCACGCCAACGGCATCGTCGATTTCGATCAGGACCACTGCATCGGCTGTGGTTACTGCATCACCGGGTGTCCGTTCAACATTCCACGGATCTCGCAAAAGGATCACAAGGCCTACAAATGCACCCTGTGCTCGGACCGGGTGGCGGTAGGGCTGGAACCGGCCTGCGTGAAAACCTGCCCGACCGGTGCCATCGTGTTCGGCTCCAAGGACGACATGAAGGAGCACGCCGCCGAACGTATCGTCGACCTCAAGAGCCGCGGCTTTGAAAACGCCGGCCTCTACGACCCCGAAGGCGTCGGCGGCACCCACGTGATGTACGTGCTGCACCATGCCGATACGCCAAGGCTGTACGCTGGCTTGCCCGATCATCCGGCGATCAGCCCGCTGGTGGGGCTGTGGAAAGGCATCAGCAAACCCCTGGCGCTGCTGGCCATGGGCGCGGCGGTGCTGGCCGGGTTCTTCCACTACGTGCGGGTCGGCCCGCAAATCGTCGAAGAGGATGAGCATCCCGAGCCGCCGGACAACGCCGTGCACGAAGTCGATCCGTCGGTGCACACCTTCGATCCCCGTGGGGAGGGCAGGCCATGAGCAACAAGACGATCCTGCGCTACACCAGCAACCAGCGCACCAATCACTGGCTGGTGGCGATTCTGTTCTTCATGGCAGGTTTGTCCGGATTGGCACTGTTCCACCCGGCGCTGTTCTGGCTGAGCAACCTGTTCGGCGGCGGACCATGGACACGCATCCTGCACCCGTTCATGGGCGTGCTGATGTTCCTGTTGTTCCTTGGCCTGGTGTTTCGCTTCTGGCGCGCCAACTACTTCATCGCCAACGATCGCCTGTGGCTCAGGCGCATCGACCGGGTGATGAAAAATGAAGAGGAGGGCGTCCCGCCCATCGGCAAATACAACCCCGGGCAGAAGCTGCTGTTCTGGACTTTACTGCTGTGCATGCTGGTGCTGTTGTTCAGCGGGCTGGTGATCTGGCGTGCCTACTTCAGCGAGTATTTCGGCATCACCGCGATACGCTGGGCGATGTTGCTGCATGCCCTGGCCGGGTTTGTGCTGATCCTGAGCATCATCGTGCACATCTACGCCGGCATCTGGATCAAGGGCTCGGTCAGCGCCATGGTGCACGGCCGGGTCAGCCGCGCCTGGGCCAGGAAGCACCACGAACTCTGGTATCGCGAAGTGACTCAAGATGAGACCCGCGACGAAGCGCCTACGCGACCGATCACTAAAAAGGGCTGACATTTGCCAACCATCCTCGAACCTGGAGAAATCGAAGCGGCGGCCAGTTCGCCGCCGTTTCTGTACCTGCCACCGCCCAACCTGTTCAGCCTGCGCGCCCAGCGCCTGGAAACCCTGGCCGAGGGGCATCCGCTGGCCGATTATCTGCGCCTGATTGCCGGGTTGTGCCGGGTGCAGCAACAGGTGCTGGACGACCCGCCGCTTGGCGAGCCTCTGGACCGGCAACGCATCGAATTGTGCCAGCAGCACGGCTTGCCGCCCTTTGCGGCCGACAGCCTGGCGCGCGAAGACGACTGGCAGCTTTACCTCGATGCCTTGTTGCAGCGCTACGGCGCACCGCCACAATCCGCCGTGGCCGACGCCGTGGACACCTTGCGCCTGGCCGGTGCCGGGCAACGCCGCGCCTGGGCGGTGGCACTGGTCAGCGGCCAGTATTCGCTGGTACCGGCCGCGCTGGTGCCGTTTCTCGGTGCGGCGCTGCAAACGGCCTGGAGCCACTGGCTGTTGAGTACGCCGAACCTGGCACTGACACCTGGCGACAGCCTCAGCCAGTGCCCGGCCTGCGGCTCGCCGGCCATGGCCGGGGTCATCCGCCATCGCGGCAAGCACAATGGCTTGCGTTATCTGGTCTGTTCGCTGTGTGCCTGCGAGTGGCACGTGGTGCGGGTCAAGTGCGTGTATTGCGAGCAGAGCAAGGGCCTGGAATACCTCAGCCTTGAAGATGATCGCCATGCCGCCAACCAGGCGCCGTTGCGCGCCGAAGTCTGCCCCGGTTGCAACAGCTATCTGAAGTTGCTCTATCTGGAAAACGATGCGGATGCCGAAGCGTTGTCGGCCGACCTGTCCAGCCTGATGCTCGACATGCGCCTGGCCCAGGACGGTTATCAGCGCCTGGCGCCGAATCTGCTGCTGGCGCCGGGAGACGAATAAACGCAGCGTCTACACTCTGGCGCGAGGGTCATTCGTTTCCAGGAGTGCCAGATGTCTGCACGCGGTGCCAGCCAATCTCTGCATCTACCTTCCATCGACAGTCTGTTGCGTCACCCCGCGTGCCGGCCGCTGGCCGAGCGCCATGGACGCGACGCCTTGCTGGGTGCCTTGCGGCTGTTGCTGGATGAGTTGCGCGAAGGGGTACGGCAGGGTTTGCTCGAACCTGTAGAGGTCAGCGCCGAGGTGCTGGCAGGCCGGGTCGGCGAGCGATTGGCCATCTTGCATCGCAGCCATGTGCGGCGGGTGTTCAACCTCACCGGCACGGTGTTGCACACCAACCTGGGGCGGGCGTTGTTGCCCGAAGAAGCGATCGAGGCGGTGCAAATGGCCGCGCGTTATCCGCTCAACCTGGAATTTGACCTGCGCAGCGGCAAGCGCGGCGATCGCGACGACCTGGTCGAAGGCTTGATCCGCGAACTGACCGGCGCCGAAGCGGTGACCGTGGTCAACAACAATGCCGCCGCGGTGCTGCTGACCCTCAACAGCCTGGGGGCACGCAAGGAAGGGATTATTTCCCGGGGCGAACTGATTGAAATCGGCGGCGCCTTCCGCATTCCCGACATCATGGCCCGCGCCGGGGTGAAGCTGGTCGAGGTCGGCACCACCAACCGCACCCATGCCCGCGACTACGAGGCCGCCATCGGCCCGCGCAGCGGTTTGATCATGCGGGTGCACGCGAGCAACTACAGCATTCAAGGCTTCACCACGAGCGTGCCGACCGCCGAACTTGCGCAACTGGCACACCGGCACGGCTTGCCGCTGCTCGAAGACCTCGGCAGCGGCAGCCTGCTGGACTTGACCCGCTGGGGGCTGCCCGCCGAACCGACGGTGCGCCAGGCGCTGCTGGATGGCGCGGACATCGTGACCTTCAGTGGCGACAAACTGCTCGGCGGCCCGCAAGCCGGGCTGATTGTCGGTCGCAAGGACCTGATCGCCAGGATCAAGAAAAACCCGCTCAAGCGTGCGCTGCGGGTCGACAAAATGACCCTGGCGGCCCTGGAAGCGGTGCTGGGTCTCTACCGAAACCCGGACCGGTTGGCCGAGCGTTTGCCGAGCCTGCGCCTGTTGACCCGGCCACAGGCCGACATCCTCGTGCAGGCTGAGCGCTTGCAGCCGGCGCTGGCCCACGTACTGGGTGAAGGCTGGAGCGTCAGCGCCATGCCGTCACTGGGTATGATCGGCAGCGGCAGCCAGCC
>NZ_AKJO01000005.1:0-37687 GCF_000282295.1 Pseudomonas sp. GM33 | reverse complement strand
TGGCTCCCCCGCCACTTCGGCGAAGCCCAGGCCATGAACGGAATGGTGTACATCGGAGCCGTCGGCTTGTTCTCGTTGCGCCCCAGGGTACTGTGACCCGCGGAATCGAACACGTCTTCGCCATGGTCGGAGAGGTACAGCAGGAAGCCGTTCGGATCGGTTTTGGCGTAGTCCTTGATCAGGCTGGACACCACGAAGTCGTTGTACAGCACGGCATTGTCATAGCTGTTGTACGTCGGCACCTGATCGTCACGTACGCCGGCCGGAACGCCATTGCGGTCCTGGAACTTGTCGAAGGTCGACGGGTAGCGGTACTGGTAGCTCATGTGCGTGCCGAGCAGATGCACGACGATGAGTTTGCGCGGCGCCGCGTCGGCCAGGGCCTTGTTGAACGGCTCGATCACGTCGCCGTCGTACTGCGCGGCGTTCTGGTTGCGGTTGTTGTTCAGGTACACCTGTTCGTCGGCCTGTTCGGAGAAGGTCGTGAGCATGGTGTTGCGCTTGGTCATGGTCTGTTGGTTGGTGATCCAGAAGGTTTTGTAACCGGCCTGTTTCATCATGCTGACCAGCGATGGCGTCGACAGGTACAGGTCCGGGTTTTCCTCGTCGGCGAAGGTCAGGACCTGTTGCAGCGCCTCGATGGTGTAGGGGCGCGGGGTGATGACGTTGTCGAAAACGTCCAGCTGATCCTTGAGCTTGTCGAGTTCCGGCGTGGTTTGCCGTGGGTAACCGTACAGGCTCATGCGCTGACGGTTGGTGGACTCGCCGATCACCAGCACCAGGGTCGCAGGCGTGTTGGCCATGGCGTCCTCGAGGTTGTGCAGCGGTGCAATCCTGCTGGCGCTGTTGAGCATGTCCTGCATGCCGGCCAGGGTTTCCAGGTAACGATGATAGGCCACGGCCATCTGCCATGGCACCGCCGGTTCGATGCGGGTTTCGAACTTGTCGAAGCCTTCGGCGAAACTGCCGGTGCGCGAGGTTTGCTTGATCAGTGGATAACCGACCACCGCCACGACAATGGCCACGGCTGCCGCGATGGCCTTGCCACGGGCCAGGTACACCGGGCGCAGGCGAGTCCACAGGAAATAGGCAAATGCGCTGTGGGCCAGGAACGCCGGGATCATCCACCAGGCAAAGTACTGGGTCATGTACTCGCCGGCTTCAGCCACGTTCGACTCGAACATGATGAAGATGACGCTCTGGGAAAACTCCTGCTGGTAAATGAAGAAGTAGCCCAGGCTCGCCATGGAGCATGCCCACAGCACGACGCCGATCACGGCGGCCATGACACGGGTCTGTTTGGGGAACAGCAGCATCGGCGCCAGCCAGATCGCGCTCATGACGAAGGCCTGGCGGAATCCGGTAAACCCGGAGGTGCCCGTCAGTTGGATCAGTAGTTGGGTGATGCCGGAAAAGTACCAGAAGAATACAAACAGCCAGACGAATCCGGCCCAATCAAAACCTGCCGCAGTCGTTTTGCTGCGTTCGAACAAAGACATTCAGCGCTCCAGCCGAGAATTCACTACCACCGCCGGGACTTGGAGATCGCGGACGACGAACGAGGGCCGCACGGAACCGGGCGGCCTGGAACTTGTAATTATCGTGAGACAATTGTGAAAATTTCGTGAGTTGCCGGAGGCGGCAGGGCGTGAGCCGGTGCGGAAGCAGTGCAGGCTGCTCCCGCTTGAGATGGGGGAATCAGGCGAGTGGGGCGCGTTGCACTGCAGCCAGGGGCTGCGTCTGACCCGTTTGCAGCAGCAGTCGCAACTGCGCCAGTTCCTGTTTCAATTGATCGCGTTCGTCCTTCAACTGACGCAATTCATCGCGACGGATAGTGACGTAAAGGGTTTGTGCTGGCAGTGCGGTATGTACTGTGCCCATTGCTCACCTCGCAAATGGCGTGTCTCAACTGTAGAGCCGCGTCGAAATCAACGGCTGATCTACTATCGGCGCCAATTTTGATTTCTTTTGCTCCCGAAGGGAACTTTTTTATTTTTCATTGTCGTTGTGTCTTCGGCTTGATTCCCGACGTTATCCATCAGGATCGGGCACAATGCCCGGAAACTTCACGCCAACGCTCTGGACTAACCTCATGAGTCGCGTTGGGCTATAACCTTTGACACACATTTTATTTGTAGTAGGGAGCATCAGCACATGCAACTCGGGATTATTGGGCTGGGCCGCATGGGCGGCAATATTGCGCGGCGCCTGATGCTCAACGGGCACACCACCGTTGTTTACGACCGCAATACCGCCTTTGTCGAAGCCCTGTCCGCTGAGGGCTCCACCGGCGTCGCCGATCTGCCGGCGCTGGTCGCTGGCCTGGCCAGGCCGCGTGCGGTGTGGGTCATGCTGCCGGCAGGCGCACCGACCGAAGAGACCATCGACACCCTGAGCACTTTGCTCGAAGCCGGCGACACCATCATCGACGGCGGCAACACCTTCTATAAGGACGATATCCGCCGGGCCAAAAACCTGTCGGAAAAAGGCCTGCATTACATCGACGTCGGTACATCCGGCGGCGTCTGGGGCCTGGAGCGTGGCTACTGCATGATGATCGGCGGCGATGCCGCGACCGTTAAGCGTCTCGACCCGCTGTTTGCAACCCTGGCCCCGGGCATGGGTGACATCCCGCGTACCAAGGACCGCAAGTCCGACGACGATCGTGCCGAGCGTGGCTACATTCACGCAGGTCCCGCCGGCGCCGGGCATTTCGTGAAGATGATCCACAACGGCATCGAATACGGAATGATGCAGGCCTTCGCCGAAGGCTTCGACATCCTGCAAACCAAAAACAGCGAGAGCCTGCCAGAAGACCAGCGTTTCGACCTGAACGTGGCCGACATCGCCGAAGTCTGGCGTCGTGGCAGTGTGGTGTCCTCGTGGTTGCTCGACCTGACGGCAGACGCCCTGGCCAGTGATCCGAAACTCGACGGGTTCTCCGGGTCGGTGGCCGACAGCGGTGAAGGCCGTTGGACCATCGAGGCGGCGATGGAGCAAGCGGTGCCGGTGCCGGTGCTGTCGAACTCGCTGTTTTCCCGCTACCGCTCGCGCGGCCAGGGCACCTTTGGCGACAAGGTTCTCTCGGCCCAGCGCTTCGGCTTCGGCGGCCATGTGGAGACCTCGAAAAAATGACCCACGTGATCCGCAGGAAATCCAAGGCTGAGCCTGCACCCGCGACGACGCTGTTTCTGTTTGGCGCCCATGGCGACCTGGTCAAGCGTCTGTTGGTGCCGGCGCTGTATAACCTCAAGCGCAACGGGCTGCTCGGGGATGGACTGCGGATCATCGGCGTTGACCACAACGCCATCAGCGATGAAGGTTTTGCGCAAAAGCTCGAAGACTTCATTCGAAACGAGATGGCTGGCAAGGGTGATCACACCCTTGATCCAGTGGTCTGGTCCAAACTTGCCAAAGGCATCAGCTACGTCCAGGGCGATTTCCTGGACGACGGCACTTATCAAGCGCTGGCGGCGAAAATCGCCGACAGCGGAACCGGCAATGCGGTGTTCTACCTGGCCACCGCGCCGCGTTTCTTCAGTGAGGTGGCGCGCCGACTCGGTGCCGCCGGCTTGCTGGAAGAAACTCCCGAGGCCTTCAGAAGGGTGGTGATCGAAAAACCCTTCGGCTCCGACCTGCAAACGGCCGAGGCCTTGAATGCCTGCCTGCTCAAGGTGATGACGGAAAAGCAGATCTACCGGATCGATCACTATCTGGGCAAGGAGACCGTGCAGAACATTCTGGTCAGCCGGTTCTCCAACAGCCTGTTCGAAGCGTTCTGGAACAATCACTACATCGACCACGTGCAGATCACCGCCGCTGAAACCGTCGGCGTGGAAACCCGTGGCAGTTTTTATGAGCACACGGGCGCGCTGCGCGACATGGTGCCCAATCACCTGTTCCAGTTGCTGGCGATGGTGGCGATGGAACCTCCCGCCGCGTTCGGCGCCGATGCGGTGCGTGGCGAGAAAGCCAAGGTCGTCGGCGCGATCAGGCCCTGGACGGTCGAGGAGGCCCGCGCCAACTCGGTACGCGGTCAATACGCCGCGGGTGAAATCGACGGCAAGGCGCTGCCGGGCTATCGCCAGGAAGACAAGGTCGCACCCGACAGCAATACCGAAACCTATGTGGCCCTCAAGGTCATGATCGATAACTGGCGCTGGGTCGGGGTGCCGTTCTACCTGCGCACCGGCAAGCGCATGAGCGTGCGTGACACCGAGATCGTCATCTGTTTCAAACCGGCACCCTATGCGCAGTTTCGCGATACCGAGGTCGATGAACTGCAGCCGACTTATTTGCGCATCCAGATTCAGCCGAACGAAGGCATGTGGTTCGACCTGTTGGCCAAACGTCCCGGTCAGGCCCTGAAAATGGACAACATCGAGCTGGGGTTTGCCTACAAGGACTTTTTCGAGATGCAGCCGTCCACGGGCTACGAAACCCTGATCTACGATTGCCTGACCGGTGATCAGACGTTGTTCCAGCGCGCCGACAACATCGAAAACGGCTGGCGCGCCGTGCAGCCATTCCTCGATGCCTGGCAACAGGACGCCAGCGTGCAGAGCTATGCCGCCGGGGAAAACGGTCCGAAGGCCGGCGAAGAATTGCTCACCCGTGACGGTCGCGTCTGGCACCGCCTCGGATAATGTGGGAGCGAGCTTGCTCGCGATAGCGGTCTGTCAGGCACTTGGATGTGAATGTGCCGCCGCCATCGCGAGCAGGCTCGCTCCCACTGGGTTGGGGGGTTACAGCCAGTAGCTCACCGCATACCACCCGAGCAAGCCCATGACCACGGTATACGGCAACGCCATCCAGACCATCCGCCCGTAAGACAGGCGCACCAGCGGTGCGATCGCCGAGGTCAGCAAGAACAGGAACGCCGCCTGGCCGTTGGGCGTCGCCACGCTCGGCAGATTGGTGCCGGTGTTGATCGCAATGGCCAGTGTTTCGAAATGTTCACGGGTCATCTCACCCGCCATGAATGCGCGCTTCACTTCGGTGATGTAAATGGTCGCGACGAATACGTTGTCACTGATGGCTGACAGCAGGCCGTTGGCAATGAACAGCATGCCCGGTTGTTGATCCGCCGGCAGCGCCAGTACCCAGTGGATCAGCGGCGAGAACAATTGCTGGTCATGAATCACCGCGACCACGGCGAAAAACACCACCAACAAGGCGGTAAACGGCATGGCGTCCTTGAACGCGGTGCCGAGGCGGTGTTCGTCGGTGATGCCGGTAAACGCGGTGATCAACACGATCACCATCAAGCCGATCAAGCCCACCTCGGCGATGTGAAACGCCAGCCCGGCGATCAGAATCAATGCGGCGGCGCCTTGTACCAGCAGTGCGGCTCGTTGGCGGGCGGTGCGTTCGGCATTGTCTTCGGCGGCGTAGTTGGCCAGCACCGCACGGACGTTATCCGGCAGCAGCGTGCCGTATCCGAACCAGCGCAGCTTTTCCAGCAGGACGCAAGTCGCCAGGCCTGCAACCAGTACCGGCAGGGATACCGGCGCAACCTGGGTGAAGAATTCGGAGAAATGCCAACCCATTTCATGGCCGATCAGCAGGTTCTGCGGTTCGCCGACCAGCGTACACACGCCGCCCAGTGCGGTGCCTACGGCACCGTGCATCAACAGGCTGCGCAGAAAGGCGCGGAACTGTTCGAGATCGCCCTGATGCAGGGTCGGCAATTGTTTGTCGTCGCTGTACTCGCTGTCCTGGCGCGGGTCGTTACCCGAGGCGACGCGGTGATACACCGAGTAAAAGCCTACGGCGGCACTGATGATCACGGCGGTCACGGTCAAGGCATCGAGGAACGCCGACAGAAAGGCCGACAGAAAGCAGAACATCAGGGCCAGCGTAGCCTTGGAGCGAACCCCCAACAGCAGGCGCGAGAACAGGTACAGCAGCAAGTCCTTCATGAAGTAGATACCGGCCACCATGAACATCAGCAGCAGGATCACCGGGAAATTGTGCAGCAACTCGTCATACAGCGCCTGCGGCGTGGTCATCTTCAGCAGCAGGGCTTCAATCAACAACAGGCCGCCGGGCATCAGCGGATAACACTTGAGCGCCATGGCCAGGGTGAAGATGAACTCCAGTACCAGTAGCCAGCCGGCCGCTACCGGGCCAACGGTCCACAGGACCAGGGCATTGAGAATCAGAAAGCCGACGATGCAGGCCTTGTACCAACGGGGCGAATGCCCGAGAAAGTTGTGCGCGAACGCCTGGGCCATTGAACCGGACATCGGCTGCTCCTTGTTTTAAGAAGCGCGCAACTTGCCGCAAGCGGGTGAGAAGATCAAGCACAGGAAAAATGTACGTGACTACCCCTGATAGCGAGCGATGACCGCCTTGTAGTTTCCATGCAGTGAATAGCCACCGACGACGATGTTTCCATCGGCCAGCGCCGCGACACAGGTGGCGGTATCCAGACTCGGGCCGAGGCGGGTACGCGTATAGCCGCGGCCATTGCCAAAGCGGTGATCGGGACGGCCGTCGGGCAGGTATCGACCGATCAGGAAGTCTGCTTCGATGCCGCCGATGGTTGCGCCCGCCGTGAGCACACCGCCATCGGGCTGTAGCTGCGCGGTATTCCACTGGCAGCCGTTGTGGCCAATGACCAGGCGTTGCGGCTGGCCGCCATTGCAGTGGTTGTCGGGGCGGCCGTTGCTGTGCATCTTGAACGTCAGGCAGTGCATCGGCTCGCGACTGCTGCCAAAACACAAGACGTCGCCATTGATTTGCTGGACCACCTGACTGACCTGGGCGCCATGCCCCTGCGCCTTGAACGTCAGGAATCCGTCCACGGCGAAACTGTCGTCGAGACGGCCGTCGACGTGGTAGCGCGCCAGCAATCCTTCCTCAGGGAAGTTGATCGATCCACCCACCAGAACCCGGCCGTCAGCTTGCACCGTCAGGCTGCTGAGCCAGGTATTCATCAGCAGGTGCCGGACCACCACAAAGCCACGGCCATTGAACGAGCAGTCCAGCGAACCTTCGACATCCAGCCGTATCAACAGGCCCACGTGATCGGCCAGTTCGAAGTGATGGTTGGCCAGAATCAGGATCCGGCCGTCTCGCTGTACGTCCACATCGCAGGCTTCAGCGCCCGGCACACCGGGAGGCAGCCAGATATCGCGCATACCGAGGGACAGACCGCCAGGCAAGCGCACGACGCGGCGGCCATTATCGCCAAAGCTTCGAACCAGGCGACCCTCTTGATCGAACAGTGCCAGACCCGGGAGCGTGCGGTGCGCGTTATCGTATTGCAGGCCGGCCAACAGGATATTGCCGTCGGGCATGACCAGCACCTTGGCGCCCATGGCTTCGAACCCGGGTTCGAATTGCCCGATGACGCTGCCTTGCCTGCCGAACGCAAGGTCTGCCGAACCATCCTCCAGCAGGCGGGCCAGGCCAAAGCGGCTGCCATCGGCCATGGCGACCTTTGCCGCCACCAGCATACGGCCCCGGGCATCGATTGCGACGTCGTTGGCCATGCTGGAGAGGCTGTCGGCGAAATACACCAGGGTTTTGCCGTTGCCTGCGAACGTCGTATCGAGAGTGCCGGCTGTGTTCCGGACGGAGGAGCAGGCAATGGCGGACTGGATTGACATGAACCGCATCTCCTTGCGAGTCGTCCTGATCCAGAAGTTTGGGTGGCGACTATATAGGGAGAATATTCAATCCCTGAATGGGGAGACGCACAACTGTAAGAACTAACAGACGGAGAGTCGCTGTGTGCCACAACAGTGTCTTTTCGAACCAATGGCAAGCCTGCAAAGTATCAGGCGCACAAAAGTTCAAACTAAGGGGGCAATGAGTGCGTATGGGCGAGAACCACCAGCCCAACTAAAAGACGGGGAAGGGCGCGGATTACCCCGGGGTAATCCGCAAAACGATTAGTGCGGCATCGACCACGACTGCAGTGTGTAACCTTCCTCGCTCAATTCGGCGCGGGCCTGCTCCAGCAGCAGTTCGAGTTGTGCGGGATCGGAATAAGCGCTGCTTGGGATCTGCTTGCGGCCAATGCTGGTGCTGGTGCGGTCGATAACGGTCAGGCTGAGTTCGCCATTACCGTCCTGTGGAGCCCAGGCCACGCATTTGAAGGGTTTAAATGCGCGGTCGGCAATCAAAAGTGCTTCGTTGATACGGAGCGGGGCGTTCATAGGGTCTTCTCTCTGTGTGCCCAATCAAATGATGTGCCGTCGGTTGGGCTTACCGTTCGGCTGGTTACTTGTACTGATGCCCGCAACCGGGGTTCGGGTCACACACAATCAAAAGAAATTTCGACTTTATTTCATGGGTTCAAGAATGAGCCCGGCATTGAAAGCTGAATGAAAGGAAAGAGACGTTAGGGCGCGATCAAAGGCGCTTCTTATAACTGGATTTATTGCAATCCTATAGTCAAACGATACAAGGGTCTGTCAAGTTCTTGCTAATGTTACAGTTAGGTCCGCCAAATGATTGTTTTTACTAAATTTTATAAAAATTGGCGCCAAGGATCAGTCATGAGCGATGTGCCAGCTTCACGACGTCTATTAGTGGTGGACCCCTGTGACGATTGCTATCGTCTGCTCCCTGGATTGCGCGCTATCGGTTGGGAAGTTGACAGCTGCACGCTGGAACACGCCACTGACCGAACCTGTGACGTGGGCTTGATACGCCTGCAGCCGTATCACCTTGAGCACCCGGAAGCCGTCAAGGATTTGATCAGCCGCAGTGGCGCAGAGTGGATAGCGGTACTCAACCAGGAAGTGCTGCGACTGCAAAATGTCGGCGACTTTGTCTGTGAGTGGTTTTTTGACTTTCATACCTTGCCGTTCGATGTGTCCAGGGTTCAGGTAACGCTGGGCCGGGCATTTGGCATGGTGCGGTTGCGTGGGCAGGGTACGGTGCATGTTGACCAGCCCGAGCACGAATTGCTTGGCGACAGCAAACCTGTGCGTGAACTGCGAAAACTGTTGAGCAAACTGGCTCCGACCGAATCTGCGGTATTGATTCGCGGTGAAAGCGGCACTGGCAAGGAATTGGTCGCACGAACCCTGCATCGCCTGTCCCAGCGTCACAGCAAACCCTTCATCGCGATCAATTGTGGTGCGATTCCCGAACACTTGATCCAGTCCGAGTTGTTCGGCCATGAGAAAGGCGCATTTACCGGGGCACATCAACGCAAGGTCGGACGAATAGAAGCCGCTAACGGTGGCACCTTGTTTCTCGACGAGATCGGTGACCTGCCACTGGAGTTGCAGGCCAATCTGCTGCGGTTCCTCCAGGAAAAACACATCGAACGGGTGGGCGGCAGTCAGCCGATTCCGGTCGATGTGCGAGTGCTGGCGGCGACGAATGTCGACCTTGAAGCCGCTATCGCGAAGAAGCGCTTTCGCGAAGACTTGTATTACCGCCTGAACGTACTGCAAGTGGTGACCGTTCCGCTGCGTGAGCGCCATGGCGACTTGTCGATGCTGGCCAATCACTTCTCCCATTTCTACAGCCGTGAAACCGGACGTCGCCCCCGCAGTTTCAGTGAAGACGCCTTGATTGCCATGGGCAAACACGACTGGCCAGGCAATGTTCGTGAGCTGGCCAATCGCGTTCGTCGCGGACTGGTATTGGCCGAAGGCCGGCAGATCGAGGCCCGCGACCTGGGGTTGATCAGTCAACACGCGATTGCCGCGCCGATGGGCACCCTCGAAGAATACAAGACCCGGGCCGAACGTCAGGCGTTGTGCGATGTATTGAACCGCCACAGCGATAACCTGAGCGTCGCCGCCAAAGTATTGGGCGTGTCGCGCCCGACGTTCTACCGGTTGTTGCACAAGCATCAGATTCGTTGAATTCTTGCTTCAAACAAAAAGAATGCAGCAATGAAAATTGCGGGCGCGGCGCGCTTGAGTCCATCGCCAGCAGGCTGGCTCCTGCAGTTTCAGCATGGGCATGGCCCTTTTTATAGGAGCTGGCCTGCCAGCGATGGTCGTTAACGATAACGCGGGTGACCTGGATAAACGCGGCGAACTTGAGTCCATCGCCAGCAGGCTGGCTCCTACAGTTTTAGCGTGGGCGTGGTCCCTTGTAGGAGCTGGCCTGCCAGCGATGGTCGTCAACGATAACGCGGGTGAACTGGATAAACGCGGCGCACTTGAGTCCATCGCCAGCAGGCTGGCTCCTACAGTTTCGGCGTGGGCACGGTCCTTTGTGGGAGCTGGCTTGCCAGCGATGGTCGTGAACGATAGCGCGTGTGAACTGGATGAACGCGGCGCACCGCAGCCCATCGCCAGCAGGCTGGCTCCTACAGTTTTCCTGGATTGCGTGAAGAGCCGGGTCAGAAGTAGTAAGGGAATTTCAGGCTGAACTGGAAGTCCGGGGCGTCGTCCGTCATGCCAATGGACAGGTTGGGTACGATGGTCAGGTTGTCGGTGGCCGCAATGGTCATGCCGATGTTGAAGTAACCGGCGTTGGCATCGCTGGACACCACCGATTGCCAATCCCCGCCATCTTCCTTGAGCTGGCTTTTGCGTTGCACCAGGTCAGAGACCGAGAACGACATACTCATCTTTTCGTTCAGGGCGAACGCAATGCCGGCGCCAATCTGGAAACTGTCGCCAATGCGAACTTTGCCTGGCGTCTTGAGCGCAGGGTTGGAGCTGATGTCGTCGAAAGACTCTTCCAGGTTGTGCGTGTACGACAGGCTGCCGAACAGCACTGCCGGATCGAACGTCTTGACCAGAGAGATCCCCGGCGTGATCGACCAGACGCCGTTACCGGTAGGCAAGGATTCAGGCACGGCCAGGTTGGAGTTGGCGTCCACCCGAACCAGCTTGATGCCGAACGGGTCTTTGCCGGTGGGTGCCTTGACGCGCAAGGTCAACACGGCATCGGGCGTGTTGGCCGACTCGTCGAGGAATTTGTAGGCAATACCGAAGTTGACGTCACCAATGGCCGGGTCTTCCTTGACGGTGTCTTCGGTCGTGACGTTGGCGGCGCCGTTGTTGCCGCCACCGGACTGGTACGTGGACTGACGGTAAACCACCGGCACGTTCAGGTCGAACTGCCAGCGATTGTTGAAGTTGTAGCGGCCGGTGAGGTCCAGCGTCCAGGTGTCGGCCTTGATCCGGTCCAGGTTAATGGCACCGAGAAAGATCGAGTCCAGGGCGAGAAAACCGTTGAGGACCAGTTGGCGGGTATCGTACCGGGAGTAGGTTATCCCGGTTTCGACACTGAACTTGCCACCGCCGAAGAACCCGCTGGCCTCGTCATACAGGTTTGAAACGCTTTGCGCCGGCTGTGAGTCATCGGCCAGCGATTGTCCATACGAACTGCCGCTGCCCCCCGCAGCACCCCCTGAAGCCGCCGCGGCACCGGTGCCGCTGGCGACGTTTGGATTGCCCTTCAGGTCCGCGGGCGACTTGGCCAGGCGTTTGGGCGGGGGGGGCGCAGGCTGCTCTTCGACCTGGCGGACCCGTTGTTCGAGAACCGCCAGGGCCTTCTGCTGGACTTCGTATCGCTGCTTCAACTCCAGAAGCTCTCGTTTGAGAGCCTCCATTTCCAGGTCAGTTGCTGCCTGCACCATCGCCACCGGCAGTAGAGAGCACAAGCAAATAACTGCACGCAGTGATACCGATCGGTACATGAAAAAGCCGTCCATTTGTGCCCAATGCTCGTGTCTCAGCGTAGCTCAATACCCCAAGGTCCGTAATGCGGTGAGTTGGTTCAGGTTATAGCCCAATGCACCAGTACTCGGTTTTTTATTGTCGAGCACGACGTTGAGTCGAGTCATGTTGTTGACCACATTGCTGTTGCCCAGCAACCGGGTGTCTTGCAGTAACCCGCCCTGGGCGACTTGTTGCAGGCTTGAGCCCTGGTTGTTGTTGGCGGTAATGGCCACCTGAACGCCGCCGCCGGTCGCGGACACGGCGACACTGCCTGCAGCACTGCTGCCGGTGATGGTTTGACCGGCTACCAGCGCCTGGCCACGGCTCGGCACCGGCGCAGGGGCCGTGCTGGCCTCTTTGACGTTGATGGCGATCTTGTTGTTTGCACTGTTGCCATCGCCAGCGGCTCGTGTGACCTGGGTGACGCCCTGGGAGGTGCTCAGTCCCGCACCACCCGTTACGTTACCGGTGCCCGAAACGGTGCCTGAGCCGTGGCTCGAACCGGTACCTGAGTTGGGTGAACTGCCTTTACCACTGTGATTGAAGGTTGAAACATAGAACTCGGGCTTGACCGTTTCGGACTGAAGACGCATCGAGGTGGTTGCCCCGATCAGATCACCACTGGCGTTGCGCCAGGTACTGCTCATGACAACGCCGAAGCTGATGATCCGCCCCGGCATCACATACCGGCCACGCAACTCGGCCAGTTCCTGGTCCTTGATTTCGATGGGTCTGAACTCATCAGCAAAACCTGAAGTGGTCGCTGCAAGACAGGCAGTGACCACCCAATACGAGGTTTTCATTTGCTGCTCCCGGAGCATCCTGCCCCCTGTCATCTTGTTGGCGATTAAAAGAAGTCGCTCTGTATGAAACCGAAATCCATCAATTCAGCATCTTTGACCGGGTTGAAATTATCCATCTTGTTCTTGGCCGTCAGCGGTTCCGGCGGACTGCGTAACGCATTGGCCTTGTCGTAACCGGGACCGATGATAGCGAAGACAATACCGTTCCAGCCTTTGACAAAGTCATCATGGGAGTAGCGTTTGTGACCGAGTACCGGGTCGCCGATGTACACCCAGTTCTTGTCCGCCCGCTGCAACACCACGAAGTGCTTGTAGCCGCGAATGTCCATCAGTACTACCACTGGAATCGTCACGGCATCGAGTCTTTCAGGCGGGATCTTGTAGCCCCGGGCACGCATGCCGATGCTTTCTATGTAGCGCTTCATGTCCAGCATGGAAAAACCCTGGGTACGGACCAGGTCCTGGTCGGCAAAGACCAGCATGCCTTTGATGATGTGCTCTTCATCGACGTCAAGCCAATAGGCCTGGCGCAGTATCGTTGCCAGCGCGGCGGCGCCGCAGCTGAAATCGGTTTTCTGTTCGACGATGTCGCTGAACTTGCGCTCACGCAAACTCTGTACGTGCTTGTACACCAGCACGCCGCCCGGCAGGGCGGCAACCGGCATCTGTGCAGCCTGGGTCAGGCCAGACAGGCACAGCAGGGCGAAAAGGGCCGTCTTGCACATGGACGATACGCCTTCAGACCGAAGAAAAGCGCCGTCGCCGAGGCTTTCATGGCGGTCGCAATTATGGGCATGATTTGCAGCCTGCGGCGATCGACAGCGAGTTGCTTTGCTGGTTGCCGACGCCGGACGACACGTTGGCTCCGCCGTTGCCGGAGAAGTTGTTCATCGAGCCCGTGATCGAAGCATTGTTGGTTACAGGAGGTCTCCAGCCCTCAGGCGTCATCACTTGTTGAGTGGTTACGCCGGACAGGCCGAGTACACCTACGGGTACGAACTCAGGCCTGGCGTTGTTGGTGACTTTCAGCCCGGATGTGCTTTGGTTGGCCGCGGCGGCGGCGACTGCTACACGGCCGCCGGAAACGGCAATCGCCAGGTTGTTTTTCTGTTGGTTGAAGTCGCCGGTGGTCACGTTGATGCCGATGTTGCCGGAACCGCTGTTGCCAGCGTTGTTGAGCGTTGTGTTGTTGGTATTGGAGTGGTTCCTGGCGGTGTTGCCGGTGCTCTTCTGAGTCGCGCTGGAGACGGTGACGGCGGAGCCGAAGATGAAGGCTTCGTCCGCCGTGGCAAGGGCGGCGGCGTTGTCTTGCTGGTTGCCGTTACCGGCGGCAACGTTGGCGCCCATGTTGCCGTTGGAGCTGTTCAGGGAGTTATCGATTTTGCCGTCGTTTTGTGTGCCCCGGTTCACTACCCCGCTGTCACTGCTTTCCTGCGAGTCCAGCACGGCGGCCCCGGCGCCTGAGGTAATCTGCAGAATTTGATCCAGCGACGGGCCATTGGACTGTTGGTTGCTGCCCTGTCCATTGCCCTGCACGGGATCAGCCTGGGCTGCGAATGCCATCACTGCTGCCAGGGCGAAAGCCAGTGGTTTGAGAGCAGTTGTCGGGTTCATGGTGATTCTCCGTGCTCATTGGTAGTTCAAGTGTTGGTACTTCCCCATTCGCGCTGTATCGGGGTCAGTCAGAAACCCGGATACTCAGGGTGTTAGCCATTCGGTTCCCCACCCCGGCACTCTGGTTCACCTGGATCACGCCCCGGCTGCCAGTGAATGCCTGGTCGCTTGTCACGACCTGGCGACTGCCGATTGGGGTGCCAGTTGCTCCCGAGTTCGGTAGCAACGCCACGTTCTGTTGAGAAAGAGCACTGTCGTCGATGGCTTGCGGTGCAGCGCCGATGCTGATGCGCAGGGCGTTGGCCATCTGGTTGTTCGCACCGGCACTCTGGTTGACGCCCAATACGCCGCTGCCATGACTGAAAGAGGTGCCGCCGATAGTGGCCGTCGCATCCATCGATGCATTGGCGGGCGTGGTGATTTTCTGCCTGACGCTGGTAGTTGCACCGGCTTGGGTACCAATGGCGATCGCGCGGACGTTGGCCTGCTGCTGTTGATCACCCGCCGCCTGGTTGACGCTGAAGTTGCCGCGGTATTGGGTACCGGAGTCCAGGAGGGTGGCGTTGTTCACCGAACTGACGCCCGAATCGGCCATCGCGCTGGTGCCGCCGAGCAGGGCAAGCAACAGGGCAGTTAACAGGGCAGGTAGAAGAAAGGAACGATCCATCTCATTGCCCCCCCGCCATTCTACCCAGTGGGCTGAGGCCGGTGCTCATGGCACGGTTGATGGTTCCGGAAATGGCGCCACCACTGCCACCACCGTGGCCGACGGACATGCCAGGCAAACCGTTGGGGTTGGTGATGACATTCAGGCCTTGCATGCCGCCCGGGTTTTGCCCGAAGCTGTTATGAGGGGTCGTTCCGGTGGTTACCCCGGCGATATCGGCGTCGCTGAGTTCGCCGGTGACTCGGGCAGAAGGGTTGGCACTGATGGTGGCCGGGTTCGGATCCCTGCCGCCGCCGCGACCGATGAGCGTTGGGTGAACGGTACGATCAAGCACGATGACACCGTTGCCTTCGGCTCGAACGGTGAAACTGAGAACAGTGCCGGCAGCGCTCGCGATCAGCAGAAGGCACATCAAGCCTTTTTTTTTGAATATCTCCACGACATTCATTCCTTCATTTGTAAGCTGGCCCCGGTCAGCTGTGTGAGGAATAGAGCGAAAGCTGTGCCGCCTTTTGAATATCGAGTTGATTCAATGGTTTACAGACCTGGTTCGGAAACCCTTTGTCGACGGTGTACCAACGGTGAGACAAATCCCTGCGCAGGCAGCCCGTAATTGCGGGCCAACCCCTCTGGAACAAAGGTTCTAGCGTTGTTGTAACAACGCCTTAACACCTGCGGTGAGCAAACGGGGAGGAGCGTTGAAATCGGTAGTTTCAGGCAGGGAGGGTGTTTCAGGATCGGACACTTCCCCCCCTCAGCAGGCGGAGGATGGGGGAATTGCCCCAAACGCCGGTCAGGCGCCGAGCAATCGGGTCACTGCGTTGAGTGCCTGGATTCGGCGTTCTGCCCAATCTCCGTGCAGCACTTGAACCGGTTGTGCGTGGCGTTCAAGCCAGGCCAGGGTCTGCTCGAAAAATGCCTGGCGCTGACTCAATCGGGGTTGGCAACGCTGGCCGTCATCCGTCCATTCGACGTGCTCCGGTGACAGCAGCAGGTGCAAGTCATAATGCCGGGCCAGTAGCGCTGGTTCAATCCAGGCGGGGCAATCGTCGAACAGGGTCTGGCTCCAGAGAATATTGCTCAGCAGGTGCGTGTCGAGGATGAGCAAGGGTGGTTGTTGCACCCGCGCCTGGTCTTCCCATGCGAGTTGACCGCGGGCGATGGGCGTAATGTCGGCCAATGTGGTGTCCCGCGGATTCTGCTCGATGAACCAGCGCACGTACTCGTCAACCAGCATCCCGCCGAAACGCTGCTGCAACTCAGCCGCCAGCCAGCTTTTACCGCTGGATTCAGGGCCTGTGAGGACCAGGACTTTCATGCGCGCAATGCCGGATCGGCACGCCATTCGCGCCAGCCCTGTACGGCGATGACGGCGAACAACCCGTACAGGGTGGCGGTCAGGTACAGGCCTTTATAGACGAACAACCCGACGAATATCACATCCAGAGCGATCCACAACGGCCAGCACTGAACCCGTTTTTGCGCCATCCAGACCTGCGCTACCAGGCTGAACCCGGTCAGCGCCGCATCAAGCCAGGGTTGTGCAGCGTCGGTCCAGTGGGCCATGGCCGCTCCCAGCAACAGACTGCCGACTGCGCCAATGGCCAGGCTCAACACCAGGGTTCGAGCGTCGAGGCGACTGACTTCGCGGCCATGGGTCGTGTCGCCACCCCGTGTCCACTGCCACCAGCCGTAAAGCTGCAAGGCGGCATAGACGACTTGCAGCAGCATGTCGGAATACAGCTTCACCTCAAAAAAGATCCAACTGTAGAGCAGCACCATGACCAGGCCGATCGGCCAGCACCAGGGGTTCTGTTTGACCGTCAGCCAGACGGCAATGACACCGAGGGCGGCGGCAAACAGTTCAAGCCCGGACATGGAGATACCTTGGGGTAATCGAAGAGGGGGCGGATTGTAACCGCCGATCGGACTTGTCTGATAGGATTTCGCCCCCGCACGGGTAAAGCTGATTCAAGGTGGTTTTTTTTCACAGGATTTTAACGGTTCTGTGGTGATCCTTGATGCGCGGGGCCTCAGCTACGCTGAGCGCAATCAAAGCATTTGAGAAAATATTAATGGGGCATGCCGGCGCGCATTGCCTTTTGGGGGATTGATGGATCTTTGGACCGCCTTTCAGGCATTGATTCTTGGGGTTGTAGAAGGGCTGACCGAGTTCCTGCCCATTTCCAGTACCGGCCACCAGATTATCGTGGCCGACTTGCTCGGCTTCGGGGGCGAGCGGGCGATGGCGTTCAACATCATCATTCAGCTGGGTGCCATCCTGGCGGTGGTGTGGGAGTTTCGACGCAAGATCCTTGACGTGGTCATCGGTCTGCCAACCCAGCCGGGTGCCCGGCGGTTTACCGCAAACCTGTTGATCGCGTTCTTGCCGGCGGTGGTGTTGGGCGTGATCTTCGCCGACCTGATCCACCATTACCTGTTCAATCCGATCACAGTGGCAACCGCGCTGGTCGTGGGCGGAATCATCATGTTGTGGGCCGAGCGCCGCCAGCATGAAGTACACGCCGAATCCGTGGATGACATCACCTGGAAAGATGCCTTGAAAGTCGGCTTCGCCCAATGCCTGGCGATGATTCCGGGCACTTCGCGTTCGGGCTCGACCATCATCGGTGGTTTGCTGTTCGGCCTGTCGCGCAAGACCGCTACCGAGTTCTCGTTCTTCCTGGCGATGCCCACCATGGTCGGCGCGGCGGTGTACTCGGGCTACAAGTACCGTCAGTTGTTTGTCCCGGCGGATTTCCCGGTGTTCGCCATCGGCTTCGTCACCGCGTTCATTTTTGCGATGATTGCGGTCCGCGGTTTGCTCAAGTTCATCGCCAACCATAGCTATGCGGCGTTTGCGTGGTATCGCATTGTGTTCGGCCTGATCATCCTGGCGACCTGGCAGTTCGGCTGGGTCGACTGGAGCGCGGCCAAGCCGTGAGTGACTCGCGCTCGCGCAACAACCCCGGACGCCCGTCCGGGGGACAGATCCGCCATTCACGGCTGAAGTGGCTGTTGTTTGCAGTCCTGTGCGCCTTGCCGCTGTCGGGTTCGCTGTCGTCATGGCTGCACGGGGAGTCGCTGATTCCCCTTGCGGCCTACGGCATCGTCAGCGTCGTGACGTTTTTCCTGTACTGGAGCGACAAGCGCAAGGCGCGCGCCGAGCAATGGCGTACGCCGGAAAACGTCTTGCATGCGCTGGAGCTCGCCGGTGGTTGGCCCGGAGCGTTGCTGGCCCAGCAGGCGTTTCGCCACAAAACCCGCAAAGTCTCGTACCAGTTGGTGTTCTGGATCATCGTGCTTTTGCACCAGGTGTTCTGGATCGATCACCTGTTTCTCGGCGCACATCTGTTCGCCTTGACCTGATAGCCAATGCCCTACAGCAACAGTCCGACTTGAGTGCGCTTGGGCAGTCTGCTCACCACCAATTGGTGGGAGCGCTGCAGCAAGCCCTGCAGTTCTTCGCTGCCGAGCGGGTAGGGCGTTTGCATGATGATCCACTGGGCCCGGGCCAGATACGGCGCCGGGTGAATGCCCGGACGGTCGCAGTGACCGAGAAACAGATCCTTGTCTACCTTGAATGCCAGGGAGTCACCCCTCAGGCCCTGCAAGGCGAACATCTTGTTCCCGGCAATCGAAAACACCCGCACACCTCCCCATTTGTAATCTTCCCGAGCACCGGGCAGGGCGAGGCAGAACTGCGCGACGTCCTCTTCGCTCATCCGTCCAGCTTTCATAACAATCGTTCCCCACAGGCATTGAAGGATTCGACCAGGTGGTCAATCCAGGCGCGGACCGCCGGCATCACCCCGCGTCGATGAGGATAGACCGCCTGCAGCCAGCCACCGGGCAGCGACCACTCGGGCAACAACTGCACCAGTGAGCCGTTTTCCAGCTCCTGTTCGCAATACATCATGGGCAGCATCGTAAAGCCCAGGCCGGAAAGGGTGCTGGCCTTGCGCACGATAAAGTCATCGATGCCCAGCCGGGCCTCGAGCGCGAGTTCACAACTCTTGCCCTTTTGATCGAGCATGCGGATATGCACCATGCGGTCGGCTTCCAGTGCGCCGAGCACCGGCAGGCTTTTCAGATCTTCGGGGTGATTGATCTCACGCCCCGCGAGGAAACCGGGGCTGGCGACCATCAGCATCTGCGCCTGACGCAGGCGGCGGGTGACCAGCAGCGGGTCTTCGTCGCCCAGTTCCCGCACACGCAGGGCAACGTCAATGCCTTCGTTCACCAGGTCAACCCGGCGGTTGAGCAGCATGACTTCAAGCTGGACTTGCGGAAAGCGTTCGAGAAAGTCGCTGATCACCCCCGGTAATATTTCGTGGGCCAACCCGACCGGGCAGGACACCCGCAAACGCCCGCGGGGTTCACTGGACATGCTGGCCACGGCCTCGTCGGCCATTTCCGCTTCCAGCAGCATCGCCTGGCAGTGCCTGAGGTAGCGTTCACCCACGGCGGTCAGTTTCAGCTGTCGGGTGGTGCGTTGCAGCAAGCGTGCACCCAGGCGTTCTTCCAGTTCGGCAATGCGCCGCGACAGTCGGGACTTGGGAATGCCCAGCACACGTCCGGCTGCCGCGAATCCCCCGGCTTCCACGACTTTGGCGAAGTAATACAGGTCGTTGAGGTCTTGCATGATGTGAATCCGATTGTTCTATCTGTGAGACGAACTATCGCATTGTTGCCGACTAATCAGCTATTGGTTTCGTCTGTAGGATTAGTCCCATTAGATCGCCCTTGTGGGCGATCCTCACTTGGAGATCCCACATGAAATTGCTGCATATCGATTCGAGCATCCTGGGCGACAACTCGGCTTCCCGTCAGTTGAGCGGTGAAGTCGTCAAGGCCTGGCAAGCTGCCGAGCCGACCGCCGTAGTGACCTACCGCGACCTGGCCGCTGACGCCATCAGCCATTTCTCTTCCACTACCCTGGTCGCCGCCGGCACCACCGCTGAACTGCGCAACGCCGCACAAGAGCACGAAGCCGAACTGAGCGCCTCGACCCTGGCCGAATTCCTGGCTGCCGATGCCGTAGTGATCGCTGCACCGATGTACAACTTCACCATCCCGACTCAGTTGAAGGCCTGGATCGATCGCATTGCCGTCGCCGGCCAGACCTTCCGCTACACCGAAGCCGGCCCTGAAGGCCTGTGCGGCGGCAAGAAAGTGGTGATCGTTTCGACTTCCGGCGGCATGCACGCCGGTCAGGCAACCGGTGTTGCCCACGAAGAATATCTGAAGCTGCTGTTCGGTTTCATCGGTATCACCGACATCGAAATCGTTCGCGCCGAAGGCCTGGCTTACGGTGACGACGTACGCAGCAAAGCCATGAGCGCTGCTCACGCGCAAATCAGCGAGCAGTTGTTCGCCGCTGCGTAAGGCTTGCGTAAAAGTTAGCAACCGTTCAGGTAAAGCCCAAAAAACTCTGTATTCTGGTTACGCAAGTACCAGCTACGGAGTTTTTTGTTTCTGGTCATTTCAGGATGTGGCCCGACTTATGCAGTCCAGGGTGTACGTCTCAAGTCCGGTAACAAGGTGGGGCATCCCATGGTGCGTCTTTGTGCAACTTTACTGATTTGCCTGCTCAGCAGCTTGAATACAGTGCACGCCGCGCCTGCACCACATCCGCACTGGAGCGTCGGCTTCCATGAGATGACGTTTCTCGATCCACTGGACCTGCAGCCGATGCGCGCCATCGCCTTCTATCCTTCCAGTGAATGGGAGCACACCAGCAAACTCGAGGGTTATACCGTCGAAGCCGGGGAGGACACCAAGGTCGCCATTGGCCGGTTCCCGATGCTGATGCTGTCCCACGGCAACACCGGAACCCCCCTGGCGTTGCACGACCTCGCCACCTCGCTGGCACGCAAGGGTTTCGTCGTGGTGGCGGTGATCCACCCCGGTGACAACTCCCGGGACCACAGCCGCCTCGGTACTTTGAGTAACCTGTACGGTCGACCGATCCAGATTTCCGAAGCCATCACGGCCACCCTGGGCGACCGCATGCTGTCCCCCTTCGTCAATGCCGATCAGGTCGGCGTCATTGGTTATTCGGCCGGTGGCGAGACCGCATTGATTCTGTCCGGTGCCACGCCGGACCTGGATCGCCTGCGCCGTTATTGCCAGGAACGTCCGGACGACCGCGATGCCTGCAACACTCAGGGTGAATTGATTGTCGACCGCGACGACCTGCAGCCGGTGGCGGACCCACGGGTGCACGCCTTGATGCTGATGGCGCCGCTGAGCCTGAAGTTCGGTCGCCACACCCTGGCCGATGTGCACGTGCCGGTGCTGCTTTACAGCGGCGATGGCGACAAACTGGTGGCGGTCGACAAGAACGCCGCAGCACTGGCGCGCAAGTTGCCGACGGCGCCTGACTTCAAGTTACTGGCGGGAGCAGGGCACTTCGTCTTCATGGCGCCGTGCAATGACGAGCAGTTCGCGATCATGCCCGCGCTGTGTACCGATGCCGATGGCGTCGATCGGCAAGACATTCACCGCAATCTGATCTCTGAAGCCGGGAGCTTCTTCTCGCGCACCCTGGGCCGGGCGACCCGGGCGGGGATGCAGACCGCCGATCAATAGATTTCATTGTAGGAGCTGCCGCAGGCTGCGATCTTTTGATCTTGAAGTCAAAAGATCGCAGCCTGCGGCAGCTCCTACAGAGGTTCAAGCCATGGCGCGGTGTTTCAATAGCAGGGTCAGTCCCAGACCGCTCACCGACAACAACGCCGCACTGAAGAATATCCACGAATACCCCAGGTTCAATGCAATCGCGCCCATCAACGGGCCGGCAATCGCCAGCGCCAGGTCGAAAAACACCGCATAGGCACTCAAGCCTGCGCCCCGGCTGGAATTGGGCACCTGTTTGATGGCCTCGACGCCCAGCGCCGGGTACACCAGTGACAGACCGAAGCCGGACAGGCCGGCGCCAATCAACGCATACCCGGTCGACGGGGCCAGCCACAGCAGCACCAGACCCACCGTCTCGATGCACATGCAGGCAATGGCGGAGGTAAACCCGCCGAACCGGTTGATGGCGGAAATGAACAGCAGCCGCGACAGAATGAAACAGACCCCGAACACGGTCAGGCAATAGGCGGCACCGGTCCAGCCGCGGTTGACGTAATACAAGGTGATAAAGGTCGTCAGGGTGCCGTAGCCGATGGAAGCCAGGCTCAGGCTCGCGCCAAACGGCGCAATGCGTCCGAACACCGCCCAAAACGGCAGGCGTTCACCGCGTACCACTGGCACCGATGGCTTGTTGCGAATCAGCAACAGTGCAGCCAGGGCCAGCAGCGACAGGGCGATGCCCAGGCTGGCGAAACCGAGTTGTTGCACCATGACCACGCCCAGCGGCGCCCCAATGGCAATCGCACCATAGGAGGCGATGCCATTCCAGGAAATCGACCGCGCGGTGTGCTCGGCGCCCACCTGGCCCATGCACCAACTGATGGTGCCGACGCCGATCAAGCCTTGGGCAATGCCCAGCAACAAGCGCCCGGCGATCAGGATCAGCAGGCTGAGCAACGGAAAACCTTGCAACAGGGTCGACAGCAGCGTCAGCAGGCCACTGAGCACAATCCCGGACAAGCCATAGATGATCGCCCACTTGGTGCCAACGCTGTCCGACATGCGCCCGGCCATGGGGCGGCTGAGCAGGGTGGCGAGGTATTGCGAACCGATGGTCAGCCCGGCCACGATGGCGCTGAACCCCAGTTGCTCGTGGACATAACCCGGCAATACCGCAATCGGCAAACCGATGCAGAGGAAGGCAATAAAGGTGTAGAACACGATGGAGACGATCTGCAGGGTGATCGCCATTGAGCTTTGCGGGGGCACTTGCTGCACAGACATGAGGGCTCGTTCGCGGGCGGCGGTGGGAGAACTGCATCATGGCGCGGCGGTGGGATAAAAGGAAGCAGGCTAACGATTAAAAGATCGCAGCCTTCGGCAGCTCCTACAGGGTGCACACCGACAACTGTAGGAGCTGCCGCAGGCTGCGATCTTTTGACCTTCAAAAACAAAAAGCCCCGTCACATGGACAGGGCTTTTAACTTGCCGCTTGTAGCTTGAAACCAATAGCTGCCCTTAGAACACCACACCCTGGCTGCGCAGGTAATCATCATAGGTGCCGCTGAAGTCGGTCACGCCGTTCGGGCTCAACTCGATGATGCGGGTGGCCAGGGACGATACGAACTCACGGTCGTGGCTGACGAAGATCAGCGTGCCCGGGTAGTTTTCCAGCGCCAGGTTCAGCGCCTCGATGGATTCCATGTCCAGGTGGTTGGTCGGTTCGTCCATCACCAGAACGTTCGGCTTTTGCAGGATCAGCTTGCCGAACAGCATGCGGCCTTGCTCACCACCGGAAATGACCTTGACCGACTTGAGGATCTCGTCGTTGGAGAACAGCATGCGACCCAGAGTGCCGCGAATGATCTGCTCGCCCTGGGTCCACTGGCCCATCCAGTCGAACAGGCTGACGTCGTCTTCGAAGTCATGGGCGTGGTCCTGGGCGTAGTAGCCCAGTTCCGCGCTTTCGGTCCATTTTACGGAACCGGCGTCCGGGGTCAGCTCGCCCATCAAGGTACGCAGCAGGGTGGTCTTGCCGATACCGTTCGGGCCGATGATCGCCACGCGCTCGCCGGCTTCGACGGTGAAGCTGAAGTTCTTGAACAGGGTCTTGCCGTCGAAGCCCTTGGACATCTGCTCGATGGTCACGGCCTGGCGGTGCAGTTTCTTGGTCTGTTCGAAGCGGATGAACGGGCTCACGCGGCTCGATGGCTTGACTTCGGCCAGTTGGATCTTGTCGATCTGCTTGGCGCGGGAAGTGGCCTGCTTGGCTTTCGAGGCGTTGGCCGAGAAGCGGCTGACGAACGTTTGCAGTTCGGCGATCTGCGCTTTCTTCTTGGCGTTGTCCGACAGCAGTTGCTCGCGGGACTGGGTCGCCGCGGTCATGTACTCGTCGTAGTTGCCCGGGAACAGGCGCAGCTCGCCATAGTCCAGGTCGGCCATGTGGGTGCAGACGCTGTTGAGGAAGTGACGGTCGTGGGAAATGATGATCATGGTGCTGTTACGCACGGTGAGAATCGATTCCAGCCAGCGAATGGTGTTGATGTCCAGGTGGTTGGTCGGTTCGTCGAGCAACAGCACTTCCGGATCGGAGAACAGCGCCTGGGCCAGCAATACGCGCAGCTTCCAGCCCGGAGCCACTTCGGACATCGGACCAAAATGCTGTTCCAGGGGAATACCCAGGCCCAGCAGCAGTTCACCGGCGCGGGATTCGGCGGTGTAGCCGTCCATTTCGGCGAATTCGGTTTCCAGCTCGGCCACGGCCATGCCGTCTTCTTCGCTCATTTCCGGCAGCGAATAGATGCGGTCGCGCTCGGCCTTGACCTTCCACAGCTCTTCGTGACCCATGATCACGGTGTCGATCACGGTGAATTCTTCGTAGGCAAACTGGTCCTGGCGCAATTTACCCAGGCGCACGTTCGGCTCCAGCATGACCTGGCCGCCGGACGGCTCGAGGTCGCCGCCGAGGATCTTCATGAAGGTCGACTTGCCGCAACCGTTGGCGCCGATCAGGCCATAACGGTTGCCACCGTTGAACTTGACCGAAACGTTTTCGAAGAGCGGCTTGGCGCCGAACTGCATCGTGATGTTAGCTGTAGAAATCAAAGGTTTTTCCTGCGAAGCATTCAGAGTAGCTAGGGTTGCGGCAGTACCGGTTCAGTACCCGTTTCCACTGTCCGGACTGCGGGACATTCATCCCGGTCGGCAGTGGAAGTTCCATCTGGCATTAAGTGGACAGCAGCATGTGGCGCGCCTGGCCCGAGTCGACGTGCGCTGAAAGGGGGATTTCCCGCTTTCAACCTGGGGGCGCGTAAAGTTTGGCGGCGATTGTACTGGTCTGGCTCTTTAAACGATAGGGCGTTGAGGCCGCAGTGACGTTTCGGCGGATTTTGTAGACAGATTTTCACAGTTACAGGTTAACTATTGGTTACAAACTGTGGCTAAAATGCCATCCGTCGGCTGAGCGCCGATCGTCGGAGCAGCTCGATGGCGCTACAGGGCCGCTGTTTCGTTTTCAGCCGCTGCACAAGACCTGGGGACCGGCACGCCGGTACAGGGCGCAGTTTGTTTTCTTCTGACGTGTGACGATTTCCGTGAAACTGATCATTGCCGTTATCTACGTTGTCTCTATTGCGTATGTTCATCTGCGTGGCCAAGTACGCCATAAGCTGGGCCGCCAGTTGAGTGATCACTCGACGTTTCTGGCGCCGATCAATTGCTTTCTTTATCTGTTTTCGAAAATCCCCAACAAACCCTATCTCGATCCGGCCGACTTCCCCGACCTGAGTCCGCTGCAGGCGCACTGGGAAGAAATTCGTGCCGAAGGCCAGAATTTGCTCAGGGCCGGCGAGATCAAGCGTTCGAACCAATTCGATGACGTCGGTTTCAACTCGTTTTTCAAGACCGGCTGGAAGCGCTTCTATCTCAAGTGGTACGGCGACAGCCATCCATCGGCCATGAAGCTCTGCCCGCGCACCACCGAGCTGGTGCAGGGCATTGGTTCGATCAAGGCGGCAATGTTCGCCGAGTTGCCACCGGGATCCAGACTGGTGCGCCACCGCGACCCGTATGCCGGTTCGTACCGTTATCACCTGGGTCTGGAAACCCCCAACGCCGAGGGTTGCTACATCAATGTCGATGGCCAGGACTACCATTGGCGCGATGGCGAAGCGGTGATGTTCGATGAGACCTACATTCATTACGCGGAAAACACCACGCAGCAGAACCGCATCATTTTGTTCTGCGACGTCGAGCGGCCGATGAAATACAGGTGGGCAGCGGCATTCAATCGCTGGTTCAGTCGGCATGTCATGTCGGCGGCGGGTGCGCCCAACGAGGCGGGCGACAGGACCGGCGGCCTCAACCGCCTGTTCGGCAAGATCTACAAGGTTCGCCTGCACGGCAAACAACTGAAAAAGCGCAACCGCAAGCTTTACTACCTCGAGAAGTGGTCGATCTTCGCCGGCTTGCTGGTGGTCATCATTCTGATCTGAGGGGTATGTCCGGGCGGCGTTCAGTGGGTGAAGCCGGGACATCCAGCCAATCACTTCGTGGCTTTCTTCTTCGCCGCCGGTTTGCTGCTCGCCTTCGGCCTGGCCGTTGCCTTCCCGGTACCCTTGCTGCCCAGGCTACGCTTGAGCAGCTCGGTCAGGTCAATGACATCCGCCGTTTTCCGTAGCTCTTCACCCGAGGCTGTCTCGACGTCTTCGATCTTGCCTTCATGGGCCTTCTTGTCCACCAGGGCCATGATCTTGTCCTCGAAACCATCCCGATAGTCTTGCGGCGTCCACTGGGCGCTCATGTCCTCCACCAGGCGCCTGGCCATGTCCAGTTCGCCCTTGGCCAGTTCCGGCCGGGTCACTTCGCTGCCCAGCGCCAACTCATCGAGGCTTCGGACTTCCGCCGGCCAGCGCAGCATCACCAGCACCAGCGCAGACTCCAGCGGCATCAGCGCGGCCAGGTGCTGGCGGGTATGCAGTACCACATGGGCGAGGGCGACCTTGCCGGTTTTGCTCAGGGTTTCGCGCAGCAGTGCATAGACTTTGCCGCCGCGCTTGTCGGGCGCCAGATAGTAAGGCGTGTCGATGTTCTGCAAGGGAATCTGCTCGCCGTCGACAAAGGAAAAAATATCGATGGTCTGGGTCGACAGCGGGTGCGCGCTGCGGATCTCCTCCTCACTGAGCACCACGTACCGACCCTTTTCGTATTGCACGCCCTTGACGATGTGCTCCTTGGTGACTTCCTTGCCCGTGACCTTGTTGACGCGCTTATAGCCCACCGGGTCCATGCTGCGGCTGTCGAGCCAGTCGAAATCGACGCCTTGGGAGGACGTTGCCGAGACCAGCGCCACGGGGATATGCACAAGTCCGAAGCTGATTGCGCCTTTCCAGATTGCCCGTGCCATGGTCGTCTACTCGCGAGTGATGTTCAGGTGACCTGCGGCCTTGAGCAAAAGTTTCCGTGGTCTGCGTGGCCGTTCCTTGAACCGGATCAACGTCGTGTTACATCTTGCCGGGGAGGTTTTTGTTAACAAATACGAACCCCGGGCGTAGCGTGATATCGAAGTCCTTATCCACGTGACGTAGCGAGGCCCTCCCATGAACCGATACCTGTCTGGCGTCGTTGCGCTGGCCTTGAGTGCCATGCTGGCCCCACAGGTCGAGGCCGACACCTCTGCTTCGTTGCGCGTGGCCCAGAACCTGCCGGGCAGCACCAACAACAATCCTTACAGCAGCCCGATCAACCGGGCCAACCCCAACAGCATGCAAGGCACCCGACCCAGTGCCCCGGCCATTCGCGGGCCCAATACCGTGCCGGTCCCGCGCCCGCCGACACTGGACAACGGCGGCATCGGAAATCGCTATCCCGAGCGGAGCGCTCCCGCCAGCCCGCCGACATTCATTCCCAATCCTGCGCCACGGGACGCCGGCACCGGCAACCGTTGAGTGGCCGACATGACGGGTGGCCACTATTTTTTCAGACCTCATGGTCATCAGAAGAGGAGTCTGCATGTTGCGCAAAAACCCATTGGCAATCCTCTGTGCCAGCGTATTGATCACCGCCACTGTCCCTGTGCTTGCCGCGCCCACCCAGACCATGAAAAGCGAAGAAGGCACACTCGAGGTGACCACAGTCGTGACGGGGCTGGAGCACCCCTGGGCACTGGCATTCCTGCCGGATGGTAAAAGCATGCTGGTCACCGAGCGTCCCGGCAACCTGCGGCTGGTCACCGCCGACGGCAAGCTGTCGGCACCGCTCAATGGCGTGCCAACGGTCTGGGCCAAGGCCCAGGGCGGCTTGCTCGACGTTGCGTTGTCACCCGATTTCAAACAGGACCGGATGGTCTATCTGTCCTATGCCGAAGGGGGTGGAGAGGATAACAAGGCCGGTACTGCGGTGGGGCGCGGCCGGCTCTCCGACGATCTGACGGCGCTCAAGGATTTTCAGGTGATCCTGCGCCAGGAACCCAAACTCTCGGAAGGCAACCATTTTGGTTCGCGAATGGTGTTCGATCGCGACGGCTATCTGTTCGTGACGCTGGGAGAAAACAACGACCGCGTGACCGCCCAGGATCTCGACAAGTTGCAAGGCAAGGTGGTGCGAGTCTACCCGGACGGCACGGTGCCCAAGGACAACCCCTTTGTCGGCCAGGCCAACGTGCGCCCGGAAATCTGGTCCTACGGCCAGCGTAACCCGCAAGGCGCGGCGCTCAACCCGTGGAACGGCACACTGTGGGAGAACGAACATGGCCCTCTGGGCGGCGATGAAATCAACATCATCGAGCGTGGCAGGAATTACGGCTGGCCACTGGCGACCCATGGCATCAACTACTCCGGTAAACCGATTCCCGAAGCCAGGGGGGAAACCGTTGAAGGTACCGTTGCCCCGAACCATGTCTGGCAAAAGTCCCCGGGCCTGAGCGGCATGGCGTTCTACGATGCCGATCGGTTCAAGGCCTGGCAAGGCAACGTGTTCATCGGTGCGTTGGTCAGCCAGGAGCTGATCCGTCTCGAGTTCGTTGGCGACAAGGTGGTGCACGAGGAGCGCTTGCTCGGGGCGTTGAGAAAGCGCATTCGCGATGTGCGGCAGGGGCCGGATGGGTATTTGTATGTGTTGACCGATGAAGAGGATGGTGCGTTGTATAAAGTCGGATTGAAGTGAGGCCCAAACGCCGCCTTCGCGAGCAAGCCCGCTCCCACAGGGGAATGCATTTCAAGTGTGGGAGCGCGAAGGCGGTGTGAGAACCAGCACAGAAATAGCGACTACTTCTGTCCATACACAATCACAGCCGCCCTCAACTTGTCCCGGCCAAAGCTGCACATCTTCTCGAACTCCCCATGGCTGACCGGCAGGTGCTGGCAGTCCATGGCCTGGCGATGCTGGCTGTGGTCCACATCGGGATCGTGCAGATAGACAAATTCTTCATCGCAATCGGTCACGATCACCCAGTGCGGCGATTTGGAGCGGGTCAGGCGATAGCTGCTGATCAGCACCAACGGTTGCCCGCCATGCTCCAGCAGTTGTGCAAGATCCAGTGGCCCGCCGATCTCGCACACGACGTCACTGGCAAGCAGCTGCGCGGTGAACTCTTCGTGCACCAGGCGCATTACGTCTTTTTTATGCTCGTCGCGCACCCCGTCAAGGAACAATGGCCCGGCCTTGCTCAGTTGCAGGCGCACCCGAAACTCGCGGCGCCAGGCCGCCAATGCCAGACCTTGCGGGCTGCAACCCCCGTGGCCGGAGGTCATGAACACGGTGGTTGCCTCGCGCCAGATTTGCAGTTCTTCACGCCGCTCCAGCAAACGCCCCGGCTGCAACGCGCCCATGGCCATGAGCAGGCAGGCCGGACCGCAGGTGAAATCGGTGGTCTGCGGGTAGTAGGGCACTTGAATGTTGCGTGATTCGCGGTGCTGGAGGATGCGTTTTTCCAGGCGCAACGCATCGGCGTGGTCCTGATAGTAGTCGTGGATCAGGGCAAAGCGTCGGTACCCGTTACGTTCATACAGGGCAATCGCCGCCGGATTGTCGAGACGCACCTCCAGACGCAAATAGGCGCAATCGTGTTCCAGGGCAATGGCTTCGGTGCGATCGAGCAGTTGCTTGCCCAGGCCATTGCCCCGCGCCTGGGCCGCGATGGCGATCGAATAGAGACGCGCCAGCGACGTACCCCGATGGAAGAGCACCAGGGCGTAACCCAGCAGATGCTCGCCGCGCTGGGCCACGAGCAGTTGCCCGTTGGCGCGACTGATCATCCATTGAAAGCTGCGACTGTTGAGCCGGTCGGTGGTAAAGCATTGCTCTTCAAGTTGCAGCAGTGCGGGTAAGTCCTCTATTACAGCTAAACGAAAAACTGTATTCATAATGACCGCCGTAAAAGTTGCGTAACGAAACGGGACTTTCGAAAAAGTTCGTGCTTAATAGGAAAGGTCTTGTTCTCCAACGGATCAATCACTATGTCAGCGGTACAAGGTCATTGGCGCGAAGTATCCGAGCAAACTTTGCCGACGGCAATAACTTCGGCAACTTATTTAAAGGATTCCAGTAAAACTTCCAGCCAGTTGATTATCATCGTCGAACGCAAGGAAGACTGGGCCTCCTATTTTCCCAGCGAGGACATCGTCACGGCCCAGGAATATCTGGAACAAACCCGCGACAATGAGCAGAGCAGCCGTGTGCAGGTCATCAACCTGTGCCGCAGTTACAAGTACCTGGGGCACGGTTACTACTGCTCGCTGCTGGCTGAAGCCCGTGGGCACAAGGTTATTCCGTCGGTGCGAACCATCAGCGAACTGGCCCGAAAATCCCTTTATGGCCTGGCGCTGGACGACCTGGATAAAACCCTGGAAAAAGCCCTCAGTCATCATGCCTACAGTGACACCGAAGGGTTTACCCTGACGTTGTATTTCGGCAAGACCAATATCGAATCTTTGCAGGATTTGGCCAGGCAATTATTTGAAGTGTTTGCCTGTCCGATCTTGTTAGTTGAGTTTCGCCGAACTAACGGCTGGCATATCGAAGGCATCAAGTCGGGTGCGTTGCACAAGTTGCGGGAGGATCAGGAAGATCAATTTGCCCACTCCCTCGACAGTTTCAGTCGCAAGATCTGGCGCCTGCCGCGCTCACGACGGCTGGCCCGCTACGACCTGGCGATCCTGCACGATCCCGAGGAAGCCCTGCCACCGTCGAATGCCAGGGCGCTGGACAACTTCGTCCGGGTCGGCAGGACCCTGGGCATCGACGTCGAACTGATCGAGCGCAAGGACTATGCACGGATTGCCGAATACGACGGTTTGTTGATCCGCGAGACCACCAGCGTCGACAACCATACTTTTCGCTTCGCCAAGAAAGCCGAGAGCGAAGGGCTGGTGGTGATGGACGACCCAACGTCGATCCTGCGCTGCACCAACAAGGTGTATCTGACCGACCTGCTCAAGAGTCATCAACTGGGCATGCCCGCCACTGAAATCCTCTACAAGGAGCGACCGGAAGACTTTGAACGGGTTGGCGAACGACTGGGCTTCCCGCTGGTGTTGAAGATCCCCGACGGTTGTTTCTCCCGGGGTGTGATCAAGGTCGAGAGCCAGCAGGCGTTGCTCGAAGCCACCGCCGAACTGTTCGAACACTCGGTGCTGCTGCTGGCCCAGGAGTTCTTCTACACCGAGTACGACTGGCGCATTGGCGTGCTCAACCGCAAACCGATCTTTGCCTGCCAGTACTTCATGTCCAAGGGCCACTGGCAAATCTACAACCACAAGGCCAAGGGCCAGGACATCAATGGTGAATGCCGCACCCTGGCGGTTCACGAAGCGCCGCGGGCGGTGGTGGAACTGGCCGTCAAAACCGCCAATCTGATCGGCGACGGCCTCTACGGGGTCGACCTCAAACAGTCCGGCGACAAAGTGGTGGTGATCGAGGTCAACGACAACCCGAACATGGACGCCGGCATCGAAGACGCCTACCTGCAGGACGATCTGTACAAGCTGGTGCTGGAGGAGTTCGTTCGGCGCCTGGAGCTTAAACGTCGCGGCCAGGCCTGGTGAAGCCGCGATGATCAAGCGTTTTCAGTTGAGCGGTGGAACGCTGCAGGCCGTCGAGCGACTGGACGCCGAGGTGATGCTGTTCAGTCACCCCGATGCGGCCGAGCGCGACCTGCTGCACAGTCATTTCAAACTCGACGAACACGCCTTGGCCTCGGCGCTGGACCCTGACGAGGTGTCGCGCATCGAATTCCATCCCGACAACCTGTTCCTGATCTGGAAGCGTCCGGACAGTTACTCTGGCGCCGACAACCTGGGGTTCCAGGTGTCGTCCTGTGGCCTGCTGTTTTCTCCGGGGCGCTTGCTGGTGATCGCCACCGATGACGCACCGCTCAACGGGCTCGGCAAGCGCCAGGCGCTCGACACGCCACTGGATGTCCTGCTCGATCTGCTGTTCAACAACATCCACCACTATCTGGGGCACTTGAAGGTGATCAAGCTGATCGCCCGGGAATTGCAGCAGAAATTCAACGCCTCGATGCAGAACCAGCATCTGATCCAGATGTTCAACCTCAGCGAAAGCCTGATCTATTACATCAATGCGATTCACAGCAATGGCGCTGTGCTGAACCGACTACGCAATCATGCGCAAAAGCAGGGCTTCAACGCCGAGGCCATCAGCCTGATCGATGACCTGATCATCGAAAACAACCAGTGTTACAAGCAGGCGGAAATCTATTCAACGGTGTTCTCCGGCCTCATCGACGCCCGGGGCAACCTGATGAACAACAGCATGAACCACCTGCTGCGCAAGCTGACGTTGATCAACGTGGTGTTTTTGCCGCTGAACCTGATTGCGAGCATCGGCGGCATGTCCGAGTTCAGCATGATGACGGCCGGAACGCCGTGGTGGGTTTCCTACCCTTTGCTGCTGTCGACGATGATGATCGGGGCGGGGGCGATGGTGGTGGGGCTTAAGCGGTTGGCGAAGTGATGGTGGTGAGTCAGGCAATCATGATGTCGAATCTGACGGCCCCTTCGCGAGCAAGCCCGCTCCCACAGGGGATTTCAGTGGGCGCAAGACCCGTGTGGGAGCGGGCTTGCTCGCGAAAGCAATTTCAAAGCTTCTACATCTGTCGAGTCGTGGCAGGCAATTTTCGGCGATCCTGAACTCCGCGTACCACCAGATACAACAACGGCCCAACCGACACAAACACAGCGGTGATCAATAGATAGGGCACCACCGAAAGCGTCGACAGCCCGCGTTTGCGTGCATCCCGGTACATCCAGATACCCGCCAGCGTCGCCAGCAAGTACAGATCGATCACCACCTGCGCAGTATCCGGACGTGACATCAGGCTGATGCCGAAGTCGATCAGCGATTGTTCGGCCTGGAGCATCACCGAAAGGGTATAGCCGGCAAAGGTGATCAGGGCGATAAGGGGCAGGGCAATGGTATTCATGTGTTCCTTCCTTGGGCAATGACTGGAATCGGCAGCCTAGAGGGATCTGCACAAATTTGCCATTGACTTGCCATCAACGCCCGGCTAATTTCGAGCCATGACTTCCACCGTATTGCGCTGCCAGCCAAGCATTATTACCGCCATTCCTCATTTGGCGGGCTAGCTCACGACTGCAGCACCCAACCCGCCCTCGAGGCGGGTTTTTACTTTCTGTCTCCCGGGCCCCGATCAATGTCAGGAGACGACCATGAGTTTTACAACCGACCAGCAAGCCCTGCTTGAACGCTACGTAAAAAAAATCCTTGCCGCGCCGGTGTATGAACTGGCGGTGCGCACGCCGTTGCAAGCGGCCCCGGCCTTGTCCGAGGCACTGGGTAACCAGGTCCTGCTCAAGCGCGAAGACCTGCAACCGACCTTTTCCTTCAAGATCCGCGGCGCCTACAACAAGCTGGTGCAACTGAGTGACACGCAGAAGGCGTGCGGCGTGGTCACGGCTTCTGCCGGCAATCATGCGCAAGGTGTGGCGCTGGCGGCGCGGGAGTTGGGGATCGGCGCCAGCATCGTAATGCCTTGCACGACGCCGCAATTGAAGGTGATCGGGGTTCGTAGCCGGGGCGCCGATGCGATATTGCATGGCGAGAGTTTTCCGTTTGCACTGGCCCATGCGTTGGCGTTGGCCGAGGAAAGCGGCCGCACCTTTGTTTCGCCCTTTGACGATCCGGATGTAATCGCGGGCCAAGGCACGGTGGCCATGGAAATCCTGCGTCAACATCAAGGTCCGCTGGATGCGATCTTCGTGCCAGTGGGTGGTGGTGGGCTAATCGCCGGCATCGCCGCTTACATCAAATACCTGCGGCCGCAGGTGCGTATCGTTGGCGTCGAATCGGAGCATTCAGCGTGCCTGCAAGCCGCGTTGCTGGCCGGTGAGCGAGTCATCCTGCCCAAGGTCGGCACCTTTGCCGATGGGGTGGCGGTGGCGCAGATCGGCGCTCACGGTTTTGAGGTCTGCCGGTTTTGCGTTGATGAGGTGGTGACGGTCAGCAATGACGAGCTTTGCGCCGCCATCAAGAATATCTACGACGATACCCGCTCGATCACCGAACCTTCCGGTGCGCTGGCCGTGGCCGGAATCAAGCGGTACGTGGCACGCAGCGGGGCCCGCGGGCAGACCCTGGTTGCCATCGACTCCGGTGCCAACATCAACTTTGACAGCCTGGGGCATGTGGCCGAGCGCGCCGCGTTGAGCGGCGCGCCGGCATGACCCTGGTGCAGGCCGGCCGGGTTATTCCCGAATGGCCTTCTCGACCTTGTTCGACGCCGACCAGATTCGGTAGCGCACTTCGATGTCCTTGGGCACGTACAGCACGAGCGGCAGCTTGCTGTTGTAACGCAGCAGGAAGCCGTCACCGACCACCGGCACAAAATCCTGTTTGCTCGTGCCGTCCGGGCAGGCCATCAGCGTACTCATCGGGCCAATGACTTTTTCCAGGCGATAGAAGGGGTAGCCCCAACCCTCGAGGTTTTTCTCTTCGAGAATGCCGCCCAGACGCGGGTGATTGCAGTCCACGGTCATGGTTTTACCGGCCAGGATCTCGACCTGGAAGTCGTCTTCCCGGGGCTGTGGCGCGAGGTGAATCACCTGGCGGGTAAAACCGCTCTCGGCTTTCGGATAGGGCGCGGTGTCTTCGAGTTTGGCGGCGTGCGCCGTATTGGCAAGCCCCAGTGCGAACAGCGCTGCGCAAGCGTTAACGGTCAAAGAACTCATGATGCCTCCTTGCTTGAAGTGAAGGGCGGCATTTTCACTGTCATGTGCGGCGAATGCAAACCCGCGGCGTCCAACGTGCAAATTGCAGAGATGTGAGGGGCGTATAATGCAAACTGCACGGCAGCTTTTACAGATGACAGGCCTAAACCCTTGATTTGCCGATGAGCTGCGCAGCGAAATTCGGGGCATGTTTTATGCTGTAGCTGTCCTTGAAGCTTGCCACGCTTTTATATGAGCGAGCATTGATCGTTATTGGCAGTCTCACAAAAGGAGAGGGTCGCCATGTTTCTTTCTGCCTTGGAACTACGCAATATCATCGAAAGCAGCTTTTTGCCCAAGCGCTGCGAATGCACGTTGTCACCGGATCTGTCGATGACCGTGAAGATCTATGCCGACGGGCAAACCGATCAGCTCGATCTGATGGTCACCGGCATCGATGCCTCCGGACTCAATGGTTGTCGGGAAATAAACGAGTTGATTGCCCAACTGCGTTCCAGGCAGCTTCATGTAGAAGTCGAGCCACACTCGATGCTGGGCAAAGCGCTTTAACTTGCAATTTCGAGTTCCACCGACACGCGCCGGGTCTGGAAGAACGCCAGGCCCAGCGCCAGTTCAAGCCCGACAGCCAGCAACATGCCCGGCCCGACATGGCCGGCGAGCCATTCGGCAAAACCCAGCACGGCCAATCCCCAGCAGCCGACGACGAAGCCGAGGCTCAGCGCATGGCGGGTTGCGCAAGGGGGGGCGTTGCGAACCAGGTAAGAGATCACGCTAAACGCTGCGAACAGCACGGCGGTGCGGCGCGCGACCAATCCGGCCACGAATGAAAACTCGATACCCCAGATCGACAGTAGCCATTGCGGTGCCAACCCCCAGACCAGGCTCAGCAAAAGGCATAAGGCGGCGGTAAACATCGACAACGTGCGAAACGAAAACTGCATGGCCAATCCTTGCGGGCAGTGAGGGAGGCGCTAGAGCATAGCGCCGCCGCCCTCAAAGGAACACCGCCAAGTATCAAATCAGACGTTTCGGTCAGCCTTGGTTCTCGCAGGCGTCGGAAAGTTTACGGTAGGTGATTTCTGCGGGTTTCCCCGTTTCATCGATGTACTTCATGTCGGCCTTCACCACTTTGCAATCCAGGGTGTCCGGCTCGGTCAGTGAAATCACTTTGCTGACATGCAATGGCATGCCGTAGTGGTAGGGCACGGCCTGAGCGGTCGTGGTGTCATTGGCCTGGGCCAGACCGGCAAACGCGGTGCAGGCGAGGGTGGCGGTAACCAGCAAGATGCGAGCGTTCATCAGCGATCTCCAGTGCGTACGGGAAGTCAGTTCGATGTGTGGCCTGTCGAACCTGCCGCACCGGGCGTCAGAGCAGTCTGAGGGCGTGCGGTCCAGTGAAGTGTTGGATCGCACGGTTAAACGAGGGTTAACCCGGCTGAACGCCGCCTGTCGCGAAGGCGCGATCCTGTGTATCAGTTAAGACCATCGCGAGCAGGCTCGCTCGCACATTGCCCAAGCGTCGACACAAATGTCATGAACGCCCCGCAACCCCGTGGGAGCGAGCCTGCTCGCGAAGAGGCCCTCGAATTCAGCGCAAATCCAACTGCTCCCGATAAGGCAAATCCGGACCGGTCTTGCTGCACGTCAACGCCGCCGCCTGCACCGCGAACTTCAGCATGCCGTCAATCTGCTCGCGGCCAAGTTGCTTTACTCCCTCCACCGAATCCAGTTGCAGCTCGGTCAACCAGGCAATCAACGCCGCTTGAAAGGTATCGCCTGCGCCCACGGTGTCGGCGATTTTTACCGCGCAGGCCGGAGCCGACCACGAGCCGTGAGCCCGGCTGAATACGGTCGCGCCTTCGCCGCCCCGGGTCAGGAACACCAGCTGGCAGCGATGCCGCATCCAGCCCTCGATCACTTGCGCCGGGTCCTGCCCTGGGTACAACAGATGCAGGTCCTCGTCGCTGACCTTGATCAGGTCGGCCAATTCCACCAGGGTTGCGATCCGTTTACGCCACCGTTCAATGTCCGGTTCCGGGTTCAGGCGCACGTTCGGGTCGAGGCTGATCAGGCGTTTGCCGCTTTCCCGGTGCACCAATGCCAACAGGGTGTCGGCAATCGGCTGCACCACCAGGGAAAACGATCCGATATGCAGGCCGCGCACTTCAGGCCCGAGTGCCGGCAGGTGCTCCGGTTTCAACTGCCGATCGGCGCAGCCTTCGCCACGGAAGCTGTATTGCGGCGAGCCATTGGCGCCCACAGCGACCATCGCCAGGGTGGTCGGCGCGGCGAAATCCAGCAGGAAGTCCTGACGCACGCCTTCATCCTGCAGCACCTGCAACAGGCGCCGGCCCAGGTAGTCGGTGGACAAACCGGCCAACAACGCCGAATCCACGCCCAACCGGCGCAATCCCACGGCCACGTTGAACGGCGAGCCACCGGCAATGGCTTTGAAATTCACTTTGGACGCCAGACCGCCGGCGTCGTCTTCACTGAAAAAATCGAACAGCGCTTCGCCACACACCAGGTACATAGTTGTTCACTCTTCAAAGGGTTGCGACATGTTGTTGATAGCGTTCATAAGCCTGCTGGCAGGCTTGTACATTGTCGGCGACCGGCAGGGTTTCGCTGGCCGGGTCGAGCTTCACGCAGCGCTCGCACAAGTCCGCCAGGCTGAGCTCGTTCCCTGTCGCCCGGGATACGCTCCAGGCCGCCTGGATCGCCGCACCCAGGGCCGCGGCCTCGCTTTGTTCAGTGCAGATCACGGGGGTATTCATGGTATCGGCGACGATCTGCCGCCACACCGCGCTTTTCGAACCACCACCGATCAGCCGGATGCTGCGGCTTTGTAAGCCATTGTGGCGCAGCAGGTCCAGTCCGTAACGCAAACCGAATGTCGTGCCTTCGACGACCGCGCGGCACAGGTTGGCCCGGGTCAGGTTGCTCATGGTCAGGCCCGACAGGCTGCCGCTGGCATGGGGCAGGGCGGGCACCCGCTCGCCGTTGAAGAACGGCAACATGCTCACGCCTTCGGCACCGATGGGCGCTTGGGCAACCAGTGCGTTGAACTGATCGATGTCGAGCTCCAGCAGGTCGCGAACCAGGCCGGTGGCGTTGGTCAGGTTCATGGTGCAGATCAATGGCAGCCAGCCGCCACTGGAAGAA
>NZ_AKJO01000004.1:0-55727 GCF_000282295.1 Pseudomonas sp. GM33 | reverse complement strand
GGCTGCGATCTTTTGATCTTATCGTCAGGCCCCCTGAGAAGGACCGGCACAAGAGCATGCCGGTCCACAATCAGCCTGGAGGCCAAGTGAACAGTTGCGGGTTCACCTGCAACCCGTCAATCAACGCAACCCATCAGTACGCAAGGCCGCCGGCGTGTAGTCAAACACCTTCGCCGTCAGCCCATACTGCGTATTGCGCGCCTCTTCGTTGCGCAAGCCCAGGACCAGATAGCGTCCGGAAATCACGTCATACAGCGTTTCAGCGGCAGCGTACGTAGTCTGCTGGTCGTAGCGAAACAGCGGATGACCTTCAGCGACGCGCCACAGTTGGCCACGGCCGTCATAGTGATCGACCTCGACGATTTGCCAGGTGTCCTCGTCGATATACATATGGCGCTTGGAGTAGATATGCCGTGCATCCGACTTGAGTGTCGCCACGACTTCCCAGACACGGTGCAACTCGTAACGCGTGTGGTCCGGATTGATGTGGCCGGCCTTGACGATGTCATCGTATTTCAGCGCAGGAGATTCCAGTTTGTAGCTGTTGTACGGGATGTAGATTTCCTTCTTGCCCACCAGCTTCCAGTCATAACGGTCCGGAGCACCGTTGAACATGTCCAGGTTATCGGCGGTGCGCAGACCGTCGGAGGCTGAGCCCGGGCCGTCATAGGCCAGTTGAGGCGCGCGGCGTACCCGGCGTTGCCCGGCACTGTAAACCCAGGCCAGACGAGGTTCCTTCACCTGGTCGAGCGTCTCGTGGACCAGCGCCACGGTGCCGGCCAGTCGCGCGGGTGCAGTGACTTGCTGCTTGTAGAAATACAACAGGTTATCGGCGCGTTCGGCGGGCAGGTCCTGGACACTCTCCGGATAAATGGTTTCTTCATCGAAACGCACCAGGGTGTAGGCGCCGTCTACTTGCGGAGTGGCCTGGACATAGCTGCGGCGTGCGCTGCCCCCCAGGTAGCGGGTGATGTGGTTCCAGACGACTTCTTCACCGTTCTTCGGGATCGGGTAGGCGAAATACCCATGGAAGTTCGCCACGCCGTCACCCTTGTTGGTCGGCTGGACTTTCAACGCATTCTGCTTGGCCTCATCGGCGATGGCCTGCGGTACCGACGCCGTACGATGCGTCGGGTAGACCGGGATTTTGTAGGTCTGCGGATAACGCTTGAACAGCGCCAACTGGCCATCGGTCAACTTGGCCTGGTACTGCGTGGCATTGGCAGCCGTGATCACGAACAGCGGTTGTTCCGCCGCGAACGGGTCGGAGACGAAACCGTTGGCCGACACCTGGCCCGCCGTTTTCGGCAGGCCGCCGGTCCATGCCGGAATGCTGCCGTCGGCATTGCCCGATTTCTCGGCACCGAGCGGAGTGAGTTCAGTGCCAAGCTTGTTGGCCTCGCCAGCGGGTACAGCCGCCATGACATGGCAAGCCAACAGGCTGAGTGCCAGGATGCAACCTTTCTGAATTGTCTTGTTCATTATCAAGCCTTAAAAGTTAACGCCGAAGCTCAGCGCCACGAAATCGCGGTCGACCGAAGTGTTGAAATCGCCGCCGAAGTTGTTGGTATAACTGAGGCTGGCGGTGTAGGTGTTGCGGTAATCGGCATCGAGGCCCAGGCCGACAGACTTTGAACCCTCGGTAAACACTGGGCTGTACCCGGAAACGTCATGGGACCAGAACAGGTTCGGGGTCAGGTTCACCCCGGCAAAGACGTTGGTGTAGGCCAGCTTGGCGTAGGCGCGGTAGCCCCAGGACGAGGTGGTGTAGTAACCGTTGCGCCCGCCCTGGTTGACGTCGCCGTACACTGAATCCCGGCCGTAACGCTGCTTGTTGAGCGATTCGAGGCCACCGATGTGGGTAACGCCGATTTCGCTGGCGACGCTCAGGTAGTCAGCACCCAGCATCGGGTCAAAGATATGCACGAAAGAGGTTTGCGCCTGGGTGACTTCCTTGCGGCGATACCCCTGGATGACCTGGCCTTCTTCGCCGTCGACGGTCGATTCGGCGTTCGAACCGGTCAGCGCGCGGAAGGCCGGGTTCAACAAACCACCGCCGAGGTCGGCACTGTTGATCGTTATCGGGGCATTGGGCCGGTAGCTGATCTCGCCGCTCCAGGCCGTGCCATCGGGCAGCGTGGTCGCGAAGCTCAGGCCGTAGAGGTGGATGTCTTCCGGGTAATCCAGAGAGTAGCTGCCATTACCGGCAGCGGTCGCCAGGCCCAGGGCGAATTGTTCGTCCGGGCCCAGGCCGCTGGTGGGCAACACGTTGTTGATGAAGTTGGTCACGCCACTCGCCGGGCGCAGGGCCAGGGTCGGGGTGCGCGAGTGGTAGTTCATGTAGTAGGCACCGTATTCAGTGCCGTCACCGAGCCAGTGCAACGCCAGGCCGAACTGACCACCGTCGCGCGCCTCGTGGTCTTTGCCGCGCGGGACGAACACACCCTCACGGCCATTGAAGCCAAAGCCCAGCCCTGCCGCGGCGGCTATGGGTTCGAGCGGTTTGACTTCAGCCAGACCGGCGGTGAAGTTGTTGTTGCAACCCTTGGCGATCGGATCGGCGCCGAAGAACGTGCCGCAGTTGTCTAGGGCGTAGGGTTGCCATTCGAGCTGGTAAAAGGCCTCGAGATTCAAATTGTCGGTCAGACCTTGCGACACGTAGAGCATGTTGACCGGAATCAGACCTTCCTTGATCTCCGCGCCGGGGCGGCGCAGGGCCGCGACATCGAGCGGGTTGATCGAGTTGATCGAGTTGCCGATGAACAGGCTTTCACCCCAGCTCACGACTTGTTTGCCCAGGCGAACATCCCCGGAGCGATCGGCAATGGAGTATTTCTGCGCCACGAAGGCGTCGAGTATTTCTGTGCCGGAAGACCGCGCGGACATGTCGCGGCCGTCGTCACTGATTGGCTTGAACGGACGGTTCTCGTCCTTGAGCTCGAAGTCGTACCAGTATTTGCCCCGCACAAAGGCGCGGGTGTCTCCGTAGGTCAACTGAAGGTCATGCACGCCCTTGAAGATCTTCGAGAAGGTCTCGCCTTTCTTGAAATTCTGTCGGCCGTCGTCACCGCCGGAGGAGAAGCCGCTGCCGCCATTGGTGGTGTCGATCAGTTTCTGGCTCGGCGCCTGGGTGCCCCAACTGGCGCCAATCGACAGTGCCGAGTCGAACTGGCCCTGGATCTCGCCGATGTTGAAGTCGACCGCGAGCGCCTGACCCATGGTCGCGGCCGAAACCCCGGCCGCCAACAGGCAGCGATTGAATATTTTGCTGTGCACTGGGTGGTCCTTATTGTTGTTGTCTTGTGTTGTTGAGCAGAGGGCAGTGGCTGCGCGTCAGCTCTTTGTCTGCAGGAAACACAGCACTGCCTGGCGCTCCTCGGTCTTGCGCAGGCCGCCAAAGGCCATGGCGGTTTCAGGAAACTTCTTTGCCGGGGCTGTCAGGAATTGGTCGAGTTGCTCGACGTTCCACGTTGACTTTGCAACGGCCAGGCCTGCCGTGTAGGTGAAGCCCGGCACCGAGCCGATCGGGCGACCGACGACCCCGGCCAATTTGGGCCCCACCCGACTTTCGTCGAGCGCATGGCAAGCGCTGCACTTGGTCTGGAACACTTGTTGGCCAGCACTGGCGTCGCACTCCGCGGCCTGGCTGATGCCATGTGCCATTGCGAAACCGCTGGAAAGGATGGCCAATGCCAATCCGCGAATGGTTGTCTGCATCGTGTATCCCACTGCTAACCGGGTCTTACCGCCGTTGTGGAGTAAGTGCGGATAAGGTGGCAGTTGAAGGGGGCGGATGAATCGCTGGATGGCGACAGGGTTTCTAGCTTTCGGCGCCAATCATCAAAATCAAAAGATCGCAGCCTTCGGCAGCTCCTACAGGTGTACGCGATCCTCTGTAGGAGCTGCCGAAGGCTGCGATCTTTTGATGTTTATTTCGGTGGGCTGTACGGATCCGGTGTCCCGGCTTCAATCGGTGGATACTGTTTGAGGCTCGCCTTCAAATCCCCGACGATTTTCATCATTGGCCTCACGATCCAGGTGTTCTGCGCAAGGACATCATGCTCCTCGCGCAGGTCGGTCAGCAGGTTGATGCCTTTCGCCACGGGCAACACCTGCGGTGGGTCGTACATGTTCTCCTGCCAGATGAAGTGCAATTTCCAGTTGCGCCATTTGACAGCCGTCAACCGGTCGGCCACATAGGCCGGGAAACCTTCGCGGCTGGATTTTTCCTGTTTGCCGGTGAAGAAGTCCAACTGATCCACCCCGTCAATCGGCCGATCCTGCGGCACTTGTGCGCCCCCCACATGGGCGAGGGTGGTGTACAGGTCGACAATGTGCACGACGTCATTGGTGACGCGGCCACCGCTGATTTTCCCCGGCCAGCGCAGGATGAACGGCGCGCGCAGGCTTGCTTCCATGGCGGTGAAGTAGCTGCCGCGCCAAGGGCCGTTGGCGCCTTGCCAGGGGTAGGTCGCCTCACCTCCGTTATCGCTGGCGAAAACCACCAGGGTATTGTCTTCAATGCCCGCCGCCTTGATCGCATCGAGAATCTGCCCGCTGCGATGATCCATCTCGGCCAGCGCATCGGCCCACGAACCATTCCCGGTCTTGCCGGCGAATTCCGGGTTGGGAAGGGTGGGCATGTGCACCAGGGAGAACGGTACATAGGCAAAGAAGGGTTTCCCCGCCTTGGCATTACGCTGGATGAAGTCCACCGCGCGGGTGGCGACTTGCGCGTCGAGCGTGCGCCGGGTCGCCAAGTCCAGCCTGGCCACCTTGCGGGCCGGCTCGCCCTTGCGTGCTTCATAGATGTATTGCGCAGGTGCCAGTGACTCGTCCCAGCCCTGATTGCGCCCAATGGCCGGCTGTTCGTTGTCGGTGTCATCGGCGGCCGACCACATCGCTTCGTCATAGGTGCGCGGTATCCCGTACCACTCATCAAAACCCTGGTGAGTGGGAAAACGGTCCTCGTTGCTGCCCAGGTGCCATTTGCCCCAGATTCCGGTGGCGTAGCCGCGATCAGACAGTAACTCGGCAAGGGTGACTTCCCATTGCGTCAAACCATCCGGCGCACCGCCGCCGACCACTTTGTAGGTACCGGAGCGAATGGGAAAGCGCCCGGTCATCAGCGCCGAGCGCGACGGCGTGCACTGCGGTTCGACGTTGAAATTGGTGAAGCGCACGCCTTCGGCAGCCAGTTCATCGATACGCGGTGTTGGCGCACCACGCAGGATGCCGCCGCCGTATGCGCCGAGTTCGCCGTAGCCCAGGTTGTCCATCAGTATGACGACGATGTTGGGACTGGCCGGCTGTGCGAAAGCCGGGGCAGGGACGTTCAGTAGCGCTGCCGTGAGCGCAGCAATGGACGCTATGGAGTTCATCGACATTCCTTCGGGATCGGTTTTTCTCGCTGCGGATGCGTTACCCGAATCGCCTTGCCTCGCCTGCAAGACGATTCGTCCAACGCTCGGCACTCAGGATGTGATGCGTCAGCCCAGCAACGTCTGCGTGCGCTTGGCGGCCTTGCCACCGGCGCTGATCGCGCCGTCGATGAAGCCGCGCCAGCCTTCGCCATGGTCGCCCTGACCGAAGATGACCCGACCGCGATCCTGCTGGAAATGGTCGTAGTATTTGCCCAGCCAGTTGGGTCTGTAGCTGCAGTAGGTGCCGCGCGAATAAGGGTCGAGCGTCCACTCATAGCTGTAGCATTCCGTCACTTCGATGCCCGGGAAGAAGCTTTCGAAGACCTGCTGCACGGCGTCGCGGTCCTGGACGTCGAGCTTGTCCGGGTCGCTGCCGAAGCAGGCGAAAAGGGTGTGGTCGTCGGCCTTGGCATAGGTGGTCACCAGGCTGAGTGGCTGGTGCGAGTCGGCGATGCCCGTGTATTTACCTTCCACAGGCAGCTTGCCTTTGGTCCGCACGAACACCTTCATCCCGCTGCCGGTATGGGTTTCCTTGGCGGCCGCTACCAGCGCCGGGTCCAGGGCAGGGGAGAAAGCGATGCGCGGCAGCACGTTCATCGGCACGGCGACGATCACGGCGCCGGCCACAATGGTGTCGCCCTGTTGGGTGGTGATCAGCACCCGGTCGCCCTTGTCTTCAACTTTGGCCACCGGCGTCGACAGGCGCACTTCGGGTTGGCCGTCCGCGATCATTGCGTTGATCAGGCTGATGGTGCCGTTCTTGAAGGTGTAGCGACCGAGGGAATCGCTGAACTGCGACAGCTCCCAGCCCGGCAGAGACCACCAGCGCAGCACGTCGGCATAGGACGCTTTGTCGCTCGTGGTGTGCGAAATGCCTGCGATGTAGGCGTCCACCACGGTGCGTTGCAGCGGCGTGAGCGAGAGCTGCGCATAACGGTCGGTCGCGCTCATCGCGTCCACGGCGCTGAGCTGGTTCCAGGTGTACTTGGCGTCGTAGGGGCGCTCCCACAGCTTGCGAGCCTCGGCGAAGTAGGCATAGATCCCCTCGACGGCGCTCATCAAGTCCTTGCCCGCGAGTTCGATGCGTTTGCCCTCGTGGATCACCGACAAGGTGTCCTTGCCCGGTACGTGGTGCTCGGGGGTTTCCTTGAGTTGCAGGCCGTAACGCTCGACTTCACCCCAGACAAAGGGTTGTGTCCAGTGGATCCAGGTGCCGCCCAGTTCGATCTTGTGGCCGGCGAATTCGCTGCTGAACGTACGGCCACCGAGGCGATTGCGCGCCTCCAGCAGCAGCGTCTTGTAGCCGTGCTTGCTGCTGTCGCGGGCAGCGGTCACCCCGGCGAAACCACCGCCAATGACCACCACGTCGTAATCGCAGCCAGCGCTCTTGCAACCCTGGTTGTTTTCTTGTGCCTGCACGCCATCGATGTGCGCCGCCCCCACAGCCACCGCCGCGCCAGCTGCACTGACGACCCCGGCATCGCGCAAAAACCTGCGCCGACTGACGCCACACTGGGTGTTCACTTCACGCTCCGTCATAGCCCAACCTCTTTATTGTTGTCATCGCCCTCGGGCGTTTAGCGCACAACGGTGACAGAGAGGCCCCGCCAAGAATCGCCTAACGGCGCCAGGCAATCTGACATCTGACGCCAGCCACAACGCACCGGGATATTTGCGTCTTCGCTAGTCCCCTGTAGGAGCGAGCCTGCTCGCGATGAACCCCGGAACACCGCGGTTATCCAGCAAGCGTGCGTTAACGTCAGCGACCATCGCGAGCAAGCTCGCTCCTACAGAACGATGACACCCCGAGGGGCGAGGGACGCCCCCCTTTTATTAGGGGTAGAGAGGTGGCGATGTTTGGAGTGTAATGGCTCGTGTTTCAAGGCGATCCGAGCAAGAGGCCCATCATGTCTCATGGCAACTACACGGTGTTCAGCGAGACGCTGCTGCAACGGCATAGCGAGATCTTCAGGCCCTACCTGGAGTCCGTTGGCTTGAGTCAGGATGTCGTCGATCGCGCAGACAGCGAGGTACCACTGAGCAGTTACGTTCAGCTTCTGGAGACGACTGCCGAACATGTCGACCCCTGCCTGGGGTTGCGCATGGGCCTGGGGCAGCTGAGTCCGCCGACTTCGGGAAGCTATCTGGGCGCCTTCGGACACGCTGCACGCAGTGCCAGGGATGTCCGCGCCATGCTCAACTTCATCAGCCGCTACCTGGTGGTACATGCCCACGCCAATGAGCTGACCTGGTACTTGCGCGGTGGACGTGTGGAAGTCCACTACCAGCTGACCGACCCGAGTATTACGCGGCGCCGACAGGATGCCGAGTTTGCGATGGCCGGGCTGTACGCCACACTGTGCAAAGTCACGAATAACAAGTTCGCCCCGCTGCGGGTCGATTTCGCCCATCCACAGCCCGCCGACATCAGCCTCCACCAGCAGGCGTTCCAATGTCCATTGCGGTTCGGCCAATCCATCAATGTGATGATCTGGCCAAGCGCAATGCTCGAAGAGCCTTTGGTCACGGCCGATGAGCGCCTCTTCCAGGCGTTACAGCCGTTTCTGGAAGAACAGCGCAAGAAGCGCCTGGCGGATACCGAACTGACGTCACGCATCAGTCAGACCATTGCCGGCAATCTGCGAGCAGGCCACGTCGGCCTCGACGCGATCGCCAAGCAACTGGGTTTCAGTGCGAGGACATTGCAACGCCGACTGCAAGAACAGGACCTGGAGTTCAACACGCTGGTCGAGGAAATCCGCATTGCCAAGGCGTTGGAATACATGGAGAACTCCGCCCGCAGCATCAACGACATCGCGCTGGGGCTGGGCTACACCGAGGCCAGTTCGTTTACCCGGGCTTTCCGTCGCTGGACCGGGCTCAGTCCGCGCGAGTTTCGTCAGCATATTCGCTAAAACAACGAACAGCCCCTAAACGACAATGCCCGTATCCTGCGATATGGGCATTGTCGTTGTGGCGTTGCCTCAGAGCCAGTCGCGCAGCACCTGTTCAGTGTGCTCGCCACGTACAGGCAGCGGGCCCGGCCTGCCAGCCGGCGTACCACTGAAGCGAGGTGCCGGGTTGGCCTGGAGCATGCCATTTTCGCGGTCGAATACCTTGCGAGCCTGAAGGTGAGGGTGGTCCGCTGCCTCATCCAGGTTCAGTACCGGGGCGAAGCAGGCGTCAGTCCCCTCGAGGATTTCACACCATTGCTCGCGGGTACGCCGGGCGAAAATCGAAGCGAATTTCTCCCGCAGCTGCGGCCAGGTTTTCGGGTTGTAGCCGTTGGCGGTTTCCGGGTCGTCGCCCAGGCCAAGCTTCTCCCGCAGCAGAGCATAGAAACGCGGTTCCAAAGACCCCACGGACACATACTTACCGTCGGCGCAAAGGTAAGTGTTGTACCAGTGCGGGCCATCGAGCCCGCTTTGCCCGCGCTCGTTGGGCAATTGACCACCGGCCTTGGCGCTCAGCAGCAAATTCTGCATGTGGGCGCAGCCATCGACGATCGCGGCATCGATGACCTGGCCCTTGCCGGTAGTGCGAGCGTTCATGACGCCGGCGAGCAAACCGATGGCCAGGTAGAGCGCACCACCGCCCACGTCACCCACCAGACTTGGCGGTGCAATCGGTGCCTGCCCGGGCTGGCCGGCATACCACAGCGCACCGGCCAGCGCGATGTAGTTCATGTCATGCCCGGCGGCCTGGGCCAGCGGACCATCCTGACCCCAACCGGTCATGCGGCCGTAGACCAGACGCGGATTGCGCGCCAGGCAAACATCCGGTCCGAGGCCCAGGCGTTCCATCACGCCAGGACGCATGCCTTCGATCAGGGCGTCACAGCGTTCTACCAGGCTCAGTACGGTCTGGATGCCTTCCGGGCTTTTGAGATCAACCCCGACGGAGCGTTTGCCGCGCTTATAGATAGCACCTGCGCCCATGTCGATTTCGTCAGCAGTCTGTGCGCCACGCTCCACCAGCACCACATCTGCGCCAAGATCGGCAAGCAGCATTCCACAAAAGGGTCCAGGCCCAAGCCCCGCGATTTCAAGAACCTTAAGGCCCGACAGCGGCCCTTGTTTCGTCTGCATAGCGCTCTCCATTGAAAGTTCAGTACAGATCGATGATAGCGTTCGGACAAAACGCCCAACCCCACTCATTGGGGGTGGGTGGCAGTTCACGGCACTGGTTCAAGCTGCAGGTGATAACACGTCCATGGCCAGTCTGAAGAGGTAAGCATCGTGAACCGCAGCATTTCCACCTTGGCCGGTAGAAACACCAAACTTGACGGTGGCATTGTCTTTGGCAATACGCCGCGTCTGCGCTGGGCAAACTGGATCAAGCCCGATCAGGACAACCTGGTGGACCTCGCCACGCGCGGCCTGCTGGTGCAGCAGGCCGGCAAAAATATCCTGATAGTCGCCGGAGCCGAGGCGCTTCTGGCTCCACCACCACGAACCTGCCGTTGTCAGCCGCGTGCTCCGGGGTTGCTGGACACCCTGGCCAAACTCGGGCTTGGCGAAGGTGATATCGATGCGGTCGTACTGCCTCATCTGCATGCGCAGCTATCAACTGAACTGGCTGGCCTGGTCAGGGAAGGGGAGATGCCGCGCCTGCTGTTTCCAAATGCGCACTACATCGTGGGTGAACGCCATTGGCAGCGTGCCCGGCACCCGCATCCGCGTGACAGGGGCCAGTTTGTCTCGCCGATCATTCACCGCCTCGAGGACAGTGGCCGCCTGGTGCTGGTCAATGGCGGCCGCTGTGACCAGCTCGGCGATGGCTGGCAGTTGCATGTCTGTGATGGCTATACACCGGGACATCTGGTGCCTGAAATCGCTATGCCGGGCGGTCCGGTGGTGTATGCCGGCGACCTGATCCCGGGCATCCATTGGCTTGACCTGGATATCACCAGCGCCTACGACCGCAATCCAGAGTGCGTAGTCGGCGAGAAGGAGCGCCTGCTCGACCACCTGGTGGCAAGCGGCGGTCGGTTGTTTTTTTCCCGGGATCCTGAGATCGCCATGATCAAGGTCACGCGCGATCGGCAGGCACGTTACACGCCCTTCGACCAGCACGCTTCGTTCAGCCGATTCGAGGCCTGAGCGAGGCTGCAAAAAAAACGCCGCTTATCTCACGATGGCGGCGTTTTTTTCTTATTGCAGTGCAGTATCAGGCCTGAACGACCAAGCGGCCAACCAGCCCTGTCTGGCAAATAAAAAGTAGGGGCAGACCATTTAGCCGAGGAGGGTGACCGCCCGCACCGCCAAAATGGAACCTGCGCCTACGAAAACTGTAAGTCGCTGACAATCAACAGGCTGGTACCAAACTTGATATATCGACGCTTTTGTTTCGACTTGATGTAAGCACCAAGCCGGACAGTTCCCAATTGTTGGCCATCACAGCGATGGAAACACCACCTTTTAAGGGGGGGGTAGCGCTTGAAGAACACCACTCAGCTAGCAGTAGGGTGCTCGTTTCTGCGTTGGTAAAGTATATAACTCAACTAAATGGTTGTTTAGTTTAGTTATAAGAATTACTTATACAAACGAGTAGGGCAAAGGGACGTTTCTAACCAAAAACAGCCAACCAGATCGTATGCCCACCACAAGCCGGATCTTCCGTTGTTTGCTCAACGACCCTAAAACCATGGGCATCGAGCAACGCAACATATTCATCGTGGTCCAGGCTGGCATGATAAAGCGTTTCACCCTCGAAGCTGCCCAACGCAACGCCATGGGCCGTTCCACTGGTAAACATCAGAGCGGCACCAGGTTGGGCATGGGCCTGGAAAATCGGGAACATTCGACGCTGATCCTCAGGCGTCAGATGAAAGAAACTGTCCCACGCCAGAATGCCAGCGAAACGCTGTTCAAGCGCCAATTGGCGCATGTCGGCCACATGCCAATCGTGCTGCGCAAAACGTTGCCGACACAAGGCGATCATCGCCATGGACGAATCAATGCCAGACACAGCGTGTCCCGCGCCGATCAAGTAACCAGCCATGGGTTCGGCACAGCCACAGCCGATGTCGAGGACATGACCAGCCGCAACTGTGATCACCACTTAAAGCAGGTACCGAAGTTATATGTATGATTTATAAGGATATATTTCGTTCTAGCAGTTAAAAACGGAAAAACCTCGAATAGCTAGCTTTCTGCCGAATTTACTGAATCTGAAGATGTTTTAAATGTTGAAAAACACCTAACCCACTGAATTCTATCTATTTATATTATCTAGAGAGGGAAAAACTCTTAGTTTGCCTTCGGTGGCTGCTTTTCCCTCTTTCAAAAGTTGTTTTCGTTTAAAGTAATATTATACGTAGTTTATTGTCTCGAGCAAAAAAAAATTCGGGAAATGCACTCGAAGGGTATGCGGCGCGCGCGCAAAAAAGTTTATTCTTACTGCCCAATATCGACGAGGTGAGCCGATGAGAAGCAAAAAAAATAGGAGCGCGCGCTGCGAAGAGGTGGAGTTTGAAGAACTTAAAGAGGCCAAGCGTCGAAATGATGTAATTCAAAAGTACTTAGATAAAGAAATAACATATAAAAGTGCACTGGGCCTAATCCCCTGTTCGAAAACAACGTTTTACAAGCTTATTCATAAATATGATGAAAGCTCTGGGTCGACTGCCCTGATTCCGACCAAACGAGGCCGAAAAAAAGGTGAAAGTCAACTTGCTGAAGCCGTTGAGGATATTATTAGGGACTCCATTAAGAGTAAGCTAACAAGTAGAGTAGCCGGGCCATCGGCCGTGTGGAAGCGCGTTAAGGATAGGTGCATAGAATCGAGCTTGCCCATACCGAGTCTGGGGTCTGTGGCGAAGAGAGTTCACTCCATCAGTCCGCTAGAACTGCGGAAGCTACAATACGGCGCTGCGGATGCCTATGATAAATTAGCAATGAAACCTGGCCGCCTCAGATTAAGTCGGCCTCTGCAAGTGACACAGATTGATCACACGCGTGTCGATATTATTCTATGTGATGATGATCGGGCGCCGCTCGGTAGGCCTTGGCTTACCGTGCTAATTGATGTCAAAACTCGGGTGATACTGTCCTATTATCTATCTTGGCATAACCCGTCATCCGTCTCGGTGGCCGCAACGATAGCCTTTGCGGTAGCAAATAAAGCAGATTATTTAGCAATGATAGGCTGTGAAGATATCAGTTACCCCTTCTCCGGAAAACCTGAAGCTATCAACTCGGATAATGCGAAAGAGTTTAGATCGCTTAGCATGGAGAAAGCATGCGCAAAAAATAAAATTGATCTGAACTGGCGGCCCCGTGGTAAAAAACACTACGGAGGGCACGTAGAACGATTGATAGGTACTCTCATGGGGGAGGTTCACTTTTTGCCTGGCACGACTTTCTCTAATACGAAAGTGAGAAAGGGTTACGACAGTGAGAAAAAATCGTGCATGACCTTCCTAGAGTTTTCCCGGTGGTTTGCTACGCAAGTTGCAATTTATCACTGCACTGAACATTCAGCTATAAAAAAAACTCCCGGAGACGCATGGCTCGATTACTTTGGTCCGCATAATCCAAATATTCTAACAAGTAACGAGAAGGCTGAATTAACTATCGATTTCCTCCCCCAGGATAGGCGCACTATTAATCCAAAGGGCTTGCGCTTCAAAAATAATTACTATTACTGCCCAGATTTGGCACCTTACGTCGGGAAGGACGTTTTGATAAAGTACAACCCATTATCCATGAGAAGAATCTGGGCGCGCTTGAATGACGAATACATAAATGTGCCATTTTCAGATCTTGCTCAGAATGACAATCTTCTAGAAAGCGCACGTATTGGTGGGTTGAATCAACAAGAAAAATCTAAAACTCGATGGGTTACGGAGGAGGGAAGGGTAAAGCTTAAAAAAAATGCAGATGAGATAGTAGTGAGCTCACAAGCTGCGACCAGAAAAGAAAGAAGGCAACAAGCAATAATAAGGGAGCATGGTCCTCGATTGCCTGTAGAGGTTCACTCAACAGTCAGTATTGACTATTCAAAAAAACCTACTCCCTTCAATAGCGAGGGCTGAATGGACCTTTCACATATAAAAGACGCCAAGCGCTCGTTTGCGATGTATGGGGTTCTTGAAAGAATCGAAATTATAAATAAGAATATTTGGGTGGATTGTCCACAGTGTTCACGGGTGGAACGGGTTGTTAAAAACATGCTCAGTGCTCGGGGTGTAACTCCTGCACCTTGCCTCCTTGTCTGTGGAGAGGGTGGCGCCGGGAAAACCAGCATAATCAGTAGAATAAGCAGTAAGTACGCCGCAGTCGATGGCGTCGTAGCCTTCGCAAGTCTGTCGGAAAATCCTGACAATCTACGTTTTCGAGATTTATTGCTTTTGGCTTTGGGCGTACCGCTAAAAGCACAAGGAGGGGCCGGGAAAATCCCGAACGGATTGGAGAAATATCTTCAACTTAGAAAAATATCTGCGATCGTCATTGACGAATTCCATGATGCGTTGCTGGCACAATTGGGCGAGCAACGAAAGAATCTCTCTTTGCTCAAAACGCTTTCCGGACCACCCTATCATCTGAGGGTCATGGGTTTCGGTACGTTCTCAGCAGTAAATGCGCTTAAGCAGGATCCCCAGCTCGAAAGACGGTTCGAAATTCTTAAGCTATTACCGTGGGTTGAAGGTGATGAGTTTAGGAGTTTTCTTGCGTCGATCGAAGAAAACTTACCACTTCGTAAAGCTTCTAAGCTTTATTCTGCGGAAATTGTAAATTATCTCTTGACAAACACCAGGGGCACCATGGATGAGGTGTTGAAGGCTATTAAGTTTGGAGCAATCCACGCACTTACGAATGGAGAAGAAAAGATAACGGTGGAAAGCATGAACGAGGGATTCATTCGCAGATGGGATTACTAACAAACAAAAAGTATAGAAGGCTTAGAGGGTTTCCTCAGCCGTATAGCGACGAAACGTTATCTTCATGGCTGTTCCGATGCGCAGTCAGCAGGAAGTGCGTCTTAACTATTGACGCTGTCGAATGTTACGTAGAAAACTCCGTGCGAAACGGCATTGACTACGATTTTAGTTTTGGTGAGATGTTTAAAACGTTTTGTTCTCGTTTCGGTATAGACTATTCTTATTGCAAGGCATTTTTTGCTATGCACCCAAAAGATATAGTCATGAGTATACCTAGCAGGAATTCTTTCTGCAGGCAGTGTCTTGATGAGGATGTTAAGCTTCGTTCAGCTCCATATTGGAGGAGGGCATGGTGTCGGTTTGATGTAGCATATTGCTCAACGCATAAAACCCTCCTCACGACTACCCGAGAAAATTATGGACTATATCGCTCCTGGGAGTCGTTCGCGCATTTTTCGGGCTTTGATTACGAGAGAAGAGGCGACAGAATAAAATATGAATTCGCAACATTAAAGTTTTTAGGTTTCAAGGTTCAGAATTGGCTTTACACCAAACGAAATGATATCGCCCGCAATGCAGGCGCAACAAAGCTAATCCGTGATCTGTTGAGTAGTTTTTTGTCGCTGCGCACGGATCAACGATACTGCGGGATCGCCAGGGTAGCATTTAGCTATGCACCTCAGGTCCCTATAACTCATAGAGATTATCATTACAGTTTATGTATGTACCACGGCGCAAGAAATTCAAATTCAACACAACGGAAAGCAGCGCTAATTATGCTTGGCGTCGTGCTGGGCTTTTATGATGAGCTGCAACTGCAGAAATTAGGAGATGCAGCGTCGTATAGTTCTGGCCTATTTCCCAGCAACCCTAAAGAAGCCGGAGCTACAGTCCTGGAGCTTCTGAGCGAGCCGGAGAGGGAGTGGTATGCGTCGCTGTTCCTAAATATCCCACCAGTCGGCGGCTTGGATATCTACGCTCGGCTGGAAGAGTTTCTATCGACTATCAGAGGGCCAGAGTATGACCGATAGGTGGGTCGCACGGCGCTGTCGAAGTTTTCTCAATGATGAATGCCGGCTTCACGTCGGGGTTGGCTCACACAGACATAATCCTTTTTTTTTAAAGATGCGTAATCGTATGCATAACTTGATCATGTATCCGAATCCTCCTGCGAGTCCTGAGTCAGTAGATTTGCAGCGAGGCTATTCAGCAGCGAACCCGCCTGAAAATAGCCCATCACCGTGCTGACACTGCGGTGTTCGGTCATGGCCATGATTTCGCCTAACGGCACGCCCTGGCGCCCAGCTTCGGTCACGAAGCCTGATCTTAAGCTGTGCGCCGCCCAATCCCCCTCCAAGCCCGCCAGCTTCGCCCGGCGTTGCACGATACGCGCCACTTGATCTACCGATAGGGGCGTGATTCCAACCTTGTTGCCTTTATACATCCGCCGAAACAGCGGGCCGCTGTCAGCGGGGGCGACGGCCAGCCAGGCAGAAAGGGCCGCTGCTGCCGGACCCCGCAGAGGCTTCTCCCGACGAACGCCGCTGGTGTCGGTCTTGGTGACGCCTAGGGCGTAGAGCCAGGTGTCGGCATCCAGTTGGCGCACATCGCTCACTTGCAAGCCGACCACCTCGGAACGGCGCCGGCCGCCACCACTCCAGGCCAGCAAGAGCAGCGCCCGATCACGAATGCCGCGCACGCCGTCGTCACAGGTGGCGAGCAGCGCCTGCAACGGCTCGAGCACGATCGCGGTTTTCTTGCGCACGTTCATGCCCTGGCGTGACTGGGCCTTGCGCGCCTCGCGCAACAGGGTCTTCAGCGCCGGCGCCTCGGTCGGACTGTCCCACTCGTTGAGCCGGTGCCATTTACCAAGCACCGCCAGGCGATGACTGACGGTGTTGAACGCCAGTGGCCCCAGCTTGGCCTTGACCCGGGCGGCGACCAGCGCGGCGTCGATCGACGGAGGCAGCAGGTGCGCCCAACTGCCGTCAGCCAATGGCCGGGCCAGATGGTCGAGGACGAACTGCACGGCCACGGTAACGGGCAGCGGCGCGTCACCCAGCGCCTGGCCGTAGCGCAGCTGCAGCCAGGCCGACCAGTAGGCGAGGGCACTGCGGTAGCTGCGCACGGTGTTGGCCGCGGTGCCGGCGGCGATAAATGCTGCCGCCGCTTCCTGGGCGCTGAGCGCGAGGACATGCAGGTCCAGCGGGGTTTCGTCGACCAAAGACAATTGATCTGTAAGATCTATTACGTTCAACGTATTATAATTCCATAATTCAAGAAATAACATCGGATAACATTCTCTTATCAGACCTAATATAGCCGGAGGCGGGCCATGGCAGTAGGGGTACCCGAACACGACGTATTTGCCGCCGCGGATGCGGTGTTGGCCCGCGGCGAGCGACCGACGGTTGAACGCGTACGCCTGGAGCTCGGGCGCGGCAGTCCGGCACGGGTCGGCGGCTTGCTCGATCAATGGTGGGCGCGCCTGGCCGAGCGTCTGAATGGCGAGACCCGCCTGCCGGCACTGCCGGGTGAGGTGTCGCAGGCCTTTGTCGCGGTGTGGCAGCAGGCGATTCACCTGGCGCAGGGTGTCGCCGAGCAGGCGCTAGCGGAACAACGTCAGGTGTTGATCGCAGAACGCGAACGGGTGGCGGCGGTCGAAGACCGGGCGCGTCAGGACGCTGTGCAATATCGCCAGCAGGCGGCCGAGTCCTTGGCTGGGCGTCAGTCAGCCGAGTTGCGCCTGGCCGACCTGGAACTGCTGTTGGCGCAGCGTCAGACGCAGATCGAGGACCTGCAACAGCAGCGTGAAAGCATGCTGCACGAGCGCCGCGAAGTTCAGCAGCACAACCAGACATTGCAGCAGGAACTTGAGGCGCAGCGGCTCAAGGTCGAGCAGGAGCGCGTGGCCCAGGAGACCTACGTCCGTAGCGTCGAAGATCGTGCGCACCGCGAGGTCGATCGGGCCCGCGAGGAAAGCAAAGCGGCGAGCGCTCAGCTTAAGGAGGCCAATGGCCGCTTGCAGGCCATGCAGCAGACGTTGCTCACCAGCCAGCGAGACCTGTCCGAAGTCTGCGAACAGCGCGCCAGCGCCCAAGCTCAAGCCCATGTCCTGCGCGAACAATTGGAGCAGAACCGTCAGGCGGGCGCCGGCGCGGCTGGACAGTACCAGGTGCTACAACAGCGCCTGCAGCGCGCCGAAGCGGAGTTGACCAATGTTCGCGAACAAGCCGCTGCGGCGCACGCCCGCGCAGAGACCTTGGGCGAACAATTGGGCATTGCCAACCGGAGTACAACTACTGCAGAGCGCCCTAGACGTCCACGCAAAGCGCCGCTTAAAACCAGCTGAGACACCAGCAGCGGTCAACAAACGGCGGTGGAGATGGTGTTTGGGGTGAATGGCGACAACAATTAGCGTCCCCCTCGGTGCAAGCTTCCTCAGGCAGTTGTGCCCGCTCACAAATTGGGCTCAACTCGGGCTAGGTGCCTCTGATTTTCGCGCGTACGTGATGCGATTGCTACTAGGCGAGGGATTTCGACTTGTGAGACCAACGCGTCACCGGCGTCGATCCGCAGAGAAGACTGCCATGCACGGGAACTCCCCCCTGAGTTGCTGCCCCCCCTCACTACAAGGATTTGGTTTGGCTCCAGTGTTGCGCGTCGACTTGGCGCTAGGAAAGAGGTCTATAGCTGAGTCCGGGTGCATCTGCAGCGGAGTCACCCCGTACGCATCGGTATTGCGCAGGCCAGTGTCTCGCGTTTGTTGATCCCTTTTCTTTGATATCTTCACTGCGCCGTCGTAGGCAACTTTCCAAGTGAATGTGTATGTCAAAAACCAAGGACTCAGGTGTAACCAAAAAGAAGGATGAAAAGGGCCGAGCGTTAGTGACTGTGGAGGGCGAAGTGGTGATTTGGGGTGGTACTTTACGGCCGGTGCCACCACCATGTAGAGCTGGAGCGCGGTCAGTTGTTGTGGATCGGAGTAGCTGATCGAAACGCTCCGGGCATCCATCCGTGTGAACTGAGTTTCACTGCGTGTACTTGGGCGATCCTGGGGATTATCAACGGCGTTAATGCGGATCGCTCGGGGAGCATGCCCAAATATCTCGCCGAATTGCATGCCTCAGCCCCACACTATGTCTTGTCGCTTCACCGGGAGAGCGCATTTATACTCGAGCTATCCGGCTCCCCCCTCCCCGAAGTATCCGATCAAAAACAAAAATGCCAGTCAGCTTAACTAACCGGCATTAGCTCTTAGGCGTGTTTTTTCTTGAGATTCTATTTGTTTATCGCCCCGTTGCCTGCAGGGAGTATCCTCTGTGACAATACCTCGTTGCATCTTTGGCAGTTATGTTGGCGCTAACGCGCAGTTCTAGCCGTTAGGCGTACTAGCTCACAAATATTAACTAGGGACTCTAATTCAAAAACATTCCGTTCTATTTCTTCAATTATTGATAAAGGAAGATGCCCTTCACATAATGCCCGGAACTTGTTAGTGAGCCGCTTTTTCTGCGCATTGAGGTCATTTTCCGGACGGCTCGAATCATGTTTCCGCTCTACTTCACGTCCGTCTCGCAACTTGATGCGCACTATGGTTTCCGGTACTCGCAATCCCGGATCGAAAATCACTTGTGTCAATTCTTGCAAAGCCAGAATCTGTGGATCTGCTACGTTTTCGTCATTGAAAGCACTTGGGTCTGCTGTGTTTTTGCCGAGCAAGGCCATCGCCACCGTATGTTTAAGGCTGAATTTGGCCTGCAGCGGCGTTAAAGGACAAGCAATATTACAGATATCGTCGCAATGTGGGTTCACGTGAATATCTAGCGCAACAACATTGGATGCCTCTACATTCTCAGTGCGAGCGAGGTAGAGTGCGCTTTCAATAGCTGAGTGAGTCTCGTAACATGAGTTGTGGTATTTGAAAAGATTGGTTTCCAGATGATAGTCATAAACAGGCGCTTCGTCCGTGGTCTTCACAGCGAAGTCTGCTACATAACGAGGAGACCTCAGTGCGCAAAGTTCAGCCCAATCGGACGAGTGCGTCCGGGCGAAGCCAAGGCGATGACCTATCATGTCCTCTGGCACATCAACCCCTTTCTGAGCCAACATCGCGGCTACAAGACCGCTACGTGCAGCCTCTCCTACCTGCAACGCCTTGCATGAAGATCCAAATGCTGCCTTCAAACCTGCCGCACGAGTTGATGCAATCCCCAGTGCCCGTGACGTAGCGTCCGCGTCAAGTCCTAGCAAACGAGAAGCCGCCGCAGCAGCTCCGAAACAGCCCATTGTTGCTGTCGCGTGAAAGCCGCTCGAATAATGATTAGGTGCAATCAACTGGCCAACTCGACAGGAAATTTCGTAACCGGCAATAAACGCCTCCAATAGGCGTGCGCCGCTGGCATGAATTTCTTCGCCAAGCGCTAACGCCGCTGCAAGCACTGGCGCGGAGGCATGGCCAGGAACGGAAAAATTTACGTCGTCGTAGTCTAGCGCATGCGATGCCGTGCCATTGATCGAGGCCGCCGCAGAGGCTGGAAGACGATCCAGATTGCCTATAAGAGTGCAGCGAGGGTGACCTCCTTCAGACACCATAAACTCGACAAGCTTATCTGTAATTGACTCATCGGCACCGGCTATGCTCACACCCAGCCAGTCAAGTACAGCTTGGCGAGCAATACCCAGTACGTGTGGGGGAATACTTTCTAACCGGATGCTAACTGCTAAAGAAGCCAACTCAAAGGTGATATTTTCTTTTTTATTTTCCATAATACCCTAACCGAAATGTGATTTCCCGCTTTTCAGAAGTTTGCCGAAACCAAAATTATCAACCGCGCAAGCTACTTAAATGCCCCTGAATTCGAATTTCTTCCGAATCAGAATCATGTGCCGCAATTTTTAATACGTTCGAGTCAATTATCCTAAGTGAGAACTACCCTAGGAAAGGGTCCAGCAATGCTCACGAAAGCTCAAGCGAATTAAAGTCTTGATTCGTTTGAAAAAAGCTCAACCGACTAGGGACGAGTTAAAATATCCTCTTTATAAACCACTCTTCCTCTAGATTGATTTTTCCTCAACCTGGTGATGCGTAAAACTCGATTGTCTGCAGCTTGCGTTAACTTTGTAATTGAGTCGCTGCGTGACTATTTCTGCCTTGGTCGTCGAGATCAGAGATCAGGACTTAATCTGTTGCGATTAATTATAACTTTCCAACTACAAAAATAACGAGACTACTTGCATGGCCATAAAAAAAAGAAAACCGATTTACAAAAACCTGACTTTTCAGGTTGTCGCTGCCATGGGGTTGGGTATCGCTTTAGGGTTCCTCTCACCGGAACTAGCGACTAAGTTCAAAATCCTTGGAGATATTTTTCTAAAGCTAATAAAGACTGCCGTGGCCCCTTTGGTGTTCTTTACAGTAGTTCAGGGTATCGCTTCCGCGGGAGATATTAAACGAGTCGGTAAGGTAGGCGTGAGGGCGATAGTTTATTTTGAAGTTGTTTCAACGATCGCATTATCCATAGGACTCCTGTGGGGCAATCTGCTCGATATCGGTGCCAACATGCATGGCGCCCACCCCAGTAGCGCTGCAACGGCGGCGGCCAACTCGGCAGTGGCCAAGGCCCATGCCCCCACATCGACCATGGAGTTCTTTTTTGGAATTTTTCCAGATAATTTTGTGGGGGCGTTCTCAGGTGGGCAAATGCTCCAGGTGCTCGTTATCTCTGTCGTATTTGGCTTCGCCCTTTTGGCTCTTAAGCCGGAACGTCGAAACTTTATTGACGACGGATTAACTCGGATCTCTGAATGCTTCTTTGAGTTCATCAACTTGATTATGAAACTTGCTCCACTCGGAGCCTTCGGTTCCGTTGCCTACGCCGTCGGGAGTAACGGCAGTGCAGTGTTGATGTCGTTGGCAAATCTTGTGCTTATGTTCTACGTCATTGTCGCCTTTTTTATCTTCGTTATTTTAGGTGTGATATGCCGTATGTCCGGATTCAGCCTGTGGCGATTCTTGAAGTACATCAAGGACGAAATCCTAATCGTTTTAGGCACTGCCTCGTCAGAAAGTGCCCTACCTCGTCTTCTGCAAAAGCTTGAAAAATTTGGCTGCTCCAAGCAGAGCGTTGGCTTGGTGCTGCCAACAGGCTACGCGTTTAATCTTGATGGCACTTCTATTTACATGTCGCTTTGCATGTTATTCATTGCCAATGCGTATGGCGTTCCACTCAGCTGGGACCAGCAACTAGGGATTCTAGCGATTATGCTACTGACATCCAAAGGAGCAGCAACAGTCAATGGCGGCAGCTTTGTCGTTTTCGCGGCAACGGTGAGTGCGATCGGGGTGTTGCCGGTCGAGGGGCTCGCATTGATTTTTGGAGTGTATCGGTTTATGTCCATGGCGAATGCAATCTGCAATACAATCGGTAATAGTGTGGCTACCGTGGTGGTATCTAGATGGGCGGGAGAGTTTTCAGAACAGACAGCACAGATTGAATATGAACGCACACTTGGACGAACACCCAATGCAGCGCTGTAATTTTCTTCGACGCAGGCCAGTGATTTTCGAAATGTGATTTGGCACGACTGCTTTAATTTCATACACGTGTGAATGCAGGAAGGATCGGTAAATTAGGTCCCGTATCCTTCCGGCAAGTCATCTACCCAGCCCTACAAAGCGCAAGCTGCGCATCTATGCTTAAGTGGACACCAGTTTTAGCCTTTTAAGCTGGTACTCTATCCGAGAGTGCGCTCAGACCGGTGTCTCGATTGCCGGTGTCGTGCTGAGCGATAGCCTCAACGCGAACCTCGTCCACAAATGGATTCGAATGCAAGCGCAAAAAACACGGAACTGCAAACTTTTTTTATTCCGTTCCCCATGCAGTTAACCGGAACAAATTCGCAAGCTGCATCAACGAATATCTGCGTTGAAATCCCACACCAGCGTGACACTGTCAAAGTGAACTGGCCGACCGAAAGCGCGGCTGTCTGCGCGACCTTTCGTCGAGATCAGTAGCGATGATCTACATCGACTCCATCTGGCTCGCCACCGGGACGATGGACAGACGCGCCGGTACCGAAACCGGTCTGGCGGGTGATCACCGTGTTCCGTGCGGTGCAGTTGCACTGTGTTTATTTGTTTGCCAACCGCCGCTCCAGCCCAGGCCGTGTAATTGTCCGATGAGCCTATCGTCGCTTTTAGGCTGCTCTGGCAAAATCTTCGGAATGACTTCACTTCCGAATCTCAAACAATCCGCCACCAGTGATGATCGAGGCAATCACAACGTAGATTCACGCAGTGATTGTGGGGCTTAGGGAGGGATAGGTCTTAGTACTCATGACGGCATCTCTTCGCGATCATGGTGACTGAAGACTGTCTGTTGAAATGGTCTCTCGAGGAATTAGCTAAAGTCGCTAATCGGCGGTGTAAATACTCTAGACAGTGATGTATTACCGGGCTAGACATTGGGTCAGGAAGGTCATCACAGACTGCACTGGTGCGCTATTACGAATGTCGCTATGAGTCACCAGCCATACTTCGCGCTCTAGTCCCGGCCCAAAAATGGCGGTGGACCGCAGTGAATATTGTTCGCCGAGAAAGTAGGGTAGTGCAGCAAGTCCGACACCTGCTTTCGCTGCCATTGCCTGAATGTTCAGATCGTTGCTGCGTAGCAGAATTGGGCGATCACCGGCCTGTTTCATCAACCATAGCTGCTGAGTGGTTTGCTCCATGCTTTCGTCATAGGCGATGAAGGTCATCTGATCGGCGGGTGTCCGGTCCAGATAATCGGCAGAGCCATACAAGGCAAATGGAATGGTTGTGATTTTTCGCGCGACGAAGTCGGGCTCTGTAGGGCGGCTCAAGCGAACAGCGATGTCCGCTTCCCGACGAGTGAGGGATGCGCTGCCTAAATTGCCTAGCAGTTGCAGAGAAAGTTGAGGATATTGCTGACGAAGTTTCCCTAGGTGCGGAGCAATTAATGAACAGGCCAACGCAGGCGGTGCGCTGACTGTCACCTCTCCGACAACCCCGACCTGACCTGCTAATGCACTGCGCTCCACTGCAAAGGATTCGACTTCCATGCGTTTGCCCAAAATGGCAATTCGTTCGCCGTCCGCTGTCAGCACGTAGGACCTGGGCCGACGGTCTACCAATTTAAGATTCAATGACGATTCCAGTGCACTGATTCGCCTTGCTACTGTCGCGTGATCAACTTTTAACCTGCGTGCTGCTGCGGATAACGACTGTTCTTGAGCAAACACCGAGAAGTAGCGCAGATCTTCCCAATCAAACATCACGTACGTCCTTTGCCGGATTATGGTGCTTGCCTGGCACGTGACAACTCCACATTGCCACGGCTAGGCTGCCGATTGAGCGGTTCACAAACAGCATCAGTTCTGAAAGTTGCACGATTGGGCAAATTTTCGATAACTGATTCGTTGCACACTCCCTGCGGTCGTACTGTAGGTCATATACGCCACGATCACTTGGCACGTTGCGGAATCAGGTTCATCCATGGCAATCACCTTGGCCACATCGAGCTTCATTGCATAGCTGTAAGGGGTGGTGGGGGGCACGGTGTCCTGATCTGCATAAGCAAAAGCGCTAACGGTTGCAATCACCAGAGTGCCAAGGGTGGTTATAAATTTCATGATATTTCTCCAGAAGTCACATTGTTCACCTTTATGATCGTCGTCATATCGGCTTGTGATCATTCTGATGAAACACCTACATGCTGAAAATTCCCCATCCCTGCACACGTTCTATGCTTTTTTGCACAAAGGAACCATCACTCGTGCCCGGCCATCACCATCGTGCCTCCAAGTATCTGTTATAGTATTGCTTATCCCAGAACTCTCAGAAATGCCAATGCGAATACAACTATTATGCCTAACAGCGGAACCATGAAGAGTTGATAGAAGAGTCTGCTGCGCTCGGCATCTTCCTGGACACCTGCCAGTGCCATGGCGCCTGCAGAAGAAAACGGTGAGAACCCAGTCATGATTGCACAGGAAGTAATGACGGAAAATAGCACTGTTGGACCCACGCCCGTCTGTGCAGCCAGGCCCGGTACAATTGGATATAACGTTGGCATTACTACACCAAGCGTACTTGAAAAAAAGCTCATGATCCCAGCGCAGATTCCGGTGGCGTAAACCACTGAGTTACTTCCGACATGTAACCCCAACCATTGAGATAAAACGTCGATGGTGCCAGCCTTCGTTGCTACGGAGATGAGCATTCCCATTCCACACAGCAATATGATGATTGACCACGGCACTTTGGCCAAGGCAATGCGTTCATCTCCGATTTTGCACATCAGCGCCAAGACGACACCCAGTATTGAGATGAACGTTGGATCTACTGCTGATCTGACAGTTATGAGGATTCCTTGTCCAGGGATAATTACAGCCAAAAGGCTAGGTATAACGACGAGTCCCAATATGAATAGCACAAGAACGACTGTTTTACGCTGCACTGCATCTAATGGAGGCGGAGCATCGGCCACCAAACATCGGGTTTTGTAGCCTTGCAGCAACAGATAGGCGGCAACAAATATTACAGTTTGTACGATTAGTGAATCCAACAATAATTGGTGTGTAAAGAGTTCCGCAGTGGGGGTGTTGAAGCCCATTTGTTCAAAAATTCCTTGGGTTACTCGACCACCGAGGCTAATGCTATTGAAAGTAGTGGCCATTCCGCCGCATACGACGATCACAGCACCCAGCAGTCGACTCATGCCGGTTTTGCTTGCGACTGCCATAACCAGGGGGGAGAGAAAAACAAATACTGCGTAGTGTCCTGGTCCCATGCCAGAAATCAGCATTACCAGTGCATATAAGGCAAAGGGTATCATCGCAGGACGGTTGCGTGTCGCATAGACGACCCGGTTTGCTATTTGCTCAAGTGTGCCGTTTGCGATCGCAAATCCGAAGAAAAACGTGACACCAAAGATGATTAGGAACAGTTTTGTAGGCCAGAGTGTGACCAAATCGTTCAGCGATGTACCGGGTATGCAAACGCTGAGTAAATAGGCGAATACAATCGCCAAGAGTCCGGTGTTGACGTTTAGCCAATAGCCGATACCGATGGACGCCAGGATCGCTAATAAAATCAATATAGTAAGCATCGAAACCTCTTCCTTTTATTCTTGTTGTTGACCGGGACCGATCGGCCCCGGGGAAGGACGAGTAATTAGTGGTGAGGGAGGAAGCGCGGGACATCAATGCCTTGCTTCCATCCAAGCAAAGCGTCAGCAGCGGCGTCAGCGAATTGTGCATACATCTCATCGGTCGGCCAGCCGATATGGGAAGTGAGGATTACATTGGAGAGGCCAGTCAAGGCATGCCCTTTAGGCAGGGGTTCCTGATCGAATACATCCAGTGCTGCGCCAGCTATACGACCTTCTGCAAGAGTGTGCACAAGCGCGGCTTCATCGATAATGGGGCCGCGTGCGGTATTGACAATGTAGGCTGATGGTTTCATCAAGGCCAAACGCCGTGCGTCAATCAGGCCTCTCGATTCTGCAGCCAACGTAGCATGAACCGAAACGATGTCGGACTGCTTCATCAACTCATCCAGGTCCAATGCCTTGGCTCCAACCGCTGTAGCGATTTCCTCCGTAAGCCTGGGGCCCCAAGCGACGACATTCATGCCAAACACTTGGGCGATCTGCGCTACGTAACGACCGATATTGCCCATACCCACAATGCCCAGCGTTTTGCCGCGCAGAACTCGCGTCATGGGCGTCGGCCAATCACCATTTTTGACCGCGTTGTCGACCCATGGGATTTCTCTCATCAATGCCATCATCAATCCGAAGGTGAATTCACCCGCACTGGTGCAGAACCCCCCAGTCGCTTTGGCAATCACGATACCCAGTTTTTGCGCGGCTTCCAGATCGATATGGTAAGCATGATTGCCCGTCTGAGCGATAATACGAAGATCAGGCAATTGCTCCAAAAACTCCGCAGTGAACAAGGTCCGCTCACGATTGGCAATGACCGCATCAAAACCTCTCAAATCGCTCGGCCCGCTAATAGGTCCAGTGAAGATTTCGACCTGAGCGTGCTCACGCAATCGGCGGATACCAGCGGTATTTTCGTAGGCATGGTGAATATCATTAAGGACGGCAATTCGCATTCTCATATTCCTAATAGTTTAGGGAGTAACTCGGGCGGTGATCTGTCGTCCAAGTTAGCCAGCTCACCCAATACAGACAACTGAGTTTTTTGCCATTCTCGATTGCAAAAAAATCAAAACGGTAGCTTGGTCAATAATGGCATCCGCGTTATCAAATGGGAGAAAAATCTCAATGCATTCTATTTGACTCCATCTTTAAGCTCCAAGTTATGCGAGATAATGATTAAAGCATGTCATTAGTTGTATAAGGAGGTTGGTTGATGTCGCGCTGACACAGTTTTTTTATGCTCAATGTAACAAGTCTCAATTACCTTGTAAGCTGAGTGATTAACTTGTTGCCGCCGATCGCTTGTTGTCAGTGATGAGTGAAGTTCCATATTCATTCATTTTTCAAAGTGCGTATTTGCGTTTCCTGTGGAGACGCAGTCGACTTGGCAGTTTGTATTCATCGTTTAAGGTCAATAAACGAGTCAGCGGCCATTCGCTATCCCGTGCTGAATCTTGCGGAGTAGGGTAAATACGCGGTGCCCAAGGGGTGTCAAGTTTATGTAAGGCGCTACGAATGTGGGGGCGCTAGTAGATCGACCAGCTGTTCAATAATTTCAATCACGTCCTGGCCAGGACCAAAACAAGCTTTGACTCCCAAGCGCAGTAACTGTCGCGCGTCGGCGTCCGGAATGATTCCTCCCACCACCACCGAAACGTCGAGTTCGCGTTCGTTCAACAGGTTCAGCAGTTCAGTGAGTAATTCGTGATGTGCCCCGGCCAGGCTGGAAACCCCAATCAAGTCCACCGGGCTATTGTCTTCCAGCGATTCCAGTAATTGAATCGGCGTTTGAAACAGCGGCAGAAGACGCACCTGTAAGCCTGCATCGGAAAGCGCCGCAGCCATTAGCCGAATCCCACGGTCATGCCCGTCCTGACCCAGCTTGCTCAGAACAATCCTGGGCGGCCGCCCATGGTGAGAGGCAAAGTTCGAGATGCGCGCAGCGACCCGTGCCCAACCAGGTTGTTTGCACACGGAGGGGCGAAAGTGACCGCGGTGAAAGCTCAGGTCCTGCCGAAATCGTGGCCAGACCATTTCCAGTGCCTGGGTGCATTCACCCAACGTCGCCCGAGCTCTGATGGCCGCCACGGTCGCCTCCAGCAAATTGCCCTGGCCCGAGCGTGCGCACTCAGTGATCGAATGCAGAAGGGCTTCAACCCGAGTAGTGTCGCGCCTAAGGCGCAAGTGGCTCAGGCGTTGGCACTGACGGTCGTGCAGTGCCTGGCTGTTAATGGTGGACGTTCCTTCTTGCGTTGTCTGTACTTGTTCGCTAGAAGCAATGCGCCGTTGAATCCCGCCGTCAAGGCGTGCCTGGGTGGCCATGGCTTGCAAATGAATGGCCTGACTGATCCAACCGGACTCTATCGACTGCAGCACTCCACCCCGGGCATCAATCTCTGCGATTCGTTGACGAACCAGCGAAGCTATTTTTGCTGTCAGTGATTCCATCATGTAGGACCCAGCCCAAGGATCGACTACATCACAAAGCCCGGTTTCCTGCTGCAGGATATGCTGGGTATTGCTGGCCAACCTGGACGACGCCTCACTGGGCAATGTCAAGGCTTCGTCCCAGGCATTGGTGTGTAGAGACTGCGTGCCACCAAATACCGCGGCCATGGCCTGGACGGTGGTCCGCGTGACATTGTTGAGCGGTTCCTGAGCGCACAGCGACCAGCCTGAGGTCTGGCAGTGCATGCGAAGTGCCCGGCCTTTTTCACTCTGCACGTCCAGGGCCTGGGTGATTTCGGACCAGAGCAGACGGGCCGCGCGACACTTGGCGATTTCGGTGAAAAAGTCGTTGCCGATGCCGAAAAAGAAACTGATTCGTTCACAGAATCTTTGCAGGTCCAGCCCGCTTTTTTGCACCTCCTCGGCATAGGTTCTGGCGTTGACCAAGGTCAATGCCAGCTCCAGCACCGCATCCGCACCGGCCTCCTGAAAGTGATAGCCGGACACCGAAATCGGGTTGAACCGCGGCACGTGTTCGTTCAAGTAGCCGATCACGTCCGTGGTTATGCGCATTGAGGGTTGTGGCGAAAAAATGTAGGTGTTGCGTACCGTGAACTCTTTGAGAATATCGTTCTGGATCGTGCCGCTGAGTTGAGTCGCAGCGACGCCGGATTCTTCTGCGGCAACGATGAACGCTGCCAACACCGGCAGCACTGCGCCGTTCATGGTAAGTGACACCGACACCTGGTCCAGAGCGATGCCGTCTAGCAGTTCAGCCATGTCCTCGACGCTATCGATGGCGACACCAGTCTTGCCGACATCCGCCTGCCATTGCGGATCACTTGAGTCGTAACCGCGATGAGTCGGCAGATCGAAGGCCAGTGATATACCCGTTGCGCCCTCGGACAAACGTTGCCGCAGACGCTGATTGCTGGCGTCGGCACTCGCGAATCCGGTGTACTGGCGCACGGTCCAAGGTTTTTCCGGGTACATGCTCGAATAGGGGCCACGCACAAAAGGCGCTTTGCCGGGCAGGCTGTGCAGGTGCTCGAGACCGTCCAGGTCACTGCCGTGGTACACCGACTTGAGTCGCAGGCCTTCGGGCCGCCAGAGAGGAGTATGGCTCATGGTCGGCTGCAATCGGAGAGGTGGATTTTGCGGGTGAAAATGTCAGCTAGCTTAAAGAGGTCGCTGCGCCGATACACTTCACACCAGTGCAATTCTCGATGACCTGACTGGCTGGTGTGCAGTCTGAGCTGCATGCTGTCGCTGATATTGAGGTTGCCGTAGAAGTGCAGCTCGCGTTGACGAATGTGGCCGGGGCGGCGCAATCCCAATAGGGCCCATTCCGCACGTTCGACCATGGCCTGAAAGTTGGCGAAGTACAGGAGGTCGGCACCGTTGAAGTCGATGTCAGGACAGGGCGTAAAATCAAATACGCGCGCCTCGGTTGATTGACGGTCAATGCTGAAATGACTGCGCCAGTCGCCGCTGCGTACTCGCCGATTGTCGGCGTGCAGTGCTTGCAACGCCTCAGGTAGCGGGGTCACGGGTACTTGAGTGCCGTTCAAACATGCTTTGCTGACACTGCGATTATCGCCCGGTACGTGACGGCTCACAAAGGTGGACAGCAATGCCAGTTGCCCCACAAGGCGATCACCCAGTCTAACCTCATGTTCGCTGTAATGCCGGGCCTGTCCACCGCGCCCGATCCGCGTATGAATCTGGAACGTGCGATTCTCGATGATGGCTTCCAGCTGTAAATTCCACGTTTTGACTGCGGTGAACGCGGCATAGGCGATGCGCCCTCGCTCATCGACGAAATCTGGCAGAGGCCGATCATGCAGTTGGGCCAGTGCGAGCCAATGTTGATGCCCGCATTCTTTCAATAACCAATTTTCCGACAGGCCGGTGAACGCCAGGTTGGGCATCGAAGCCAGGTAGGTTTCTGAACGTGAAACGGTGAAAGCAGAGGTTGTCGGCATGGTAGGCATCCTGGATCTGCTGTTATCGATGGCCCGTTTGGCCTATCGGTTGCAGCACTCAGAAGCGAAGGTCGTGCCAGCACGTTGATGGTTTCAAGCTAATCGCTAACTATTTGATAATAAATATTATTTTTTAGTGTCCGATACGCCTGGGCATCGCTGATGGCGTCGCAGAAATTACGTAATTACGTGGAAATACGAATTTTCGTAGAGGCTTTTACGAGATTGCGTGGTCAAGTGCCAAACCATGCCCACGATCGAATCAGTTCTCCAACTTGATTTCCAGCCGCTTGAACCTCGACGCCAAGGTCGTGGGTTTCAGGCCCAGCAGTTCGGCTGCACCACCTTTTCCAAACAGTTTGCCGTCGGAGGCCTTGAGCGCGGCCTGCATGTTGTTGCGCTCCAGTTCCCGAATCTGCGCGTCAGTCATGATCTGGGGCGAGGGGGCAAGTTTTTGGGTGACGGTGGTTTTAGGTTCGTCGGGCAAGTCCAGGTTCAGATCCGCCCCGACGGAGGTGATAAGGGCGCGCTCAATGACGTTTTGCAGTTCGCGAATATTTCCCGGCCAGGAGTAGCTTTGCAGCCGCTCGATGTCGCTGTTACGCAGGCGCCGCCCTGGCATGTTCAGGCGCTTGCCGGTCTGCTTGAGAAAGTGCACCGCCAGGGGCGCAATATCAATCGGACGTTCACGCAGTGCCGGAGACTGGATCGGGAAAACGTTGAGCCGGAAATACAAGTCTTCACGAAAATGTTTCGCAGCGACTTCCTGGCGCAGATCGCGATTGGTCGCGGCAATGATCCGCACATCGACCTTGCGGGTGCGTTCTTCGCCGACACGTTCGAACTGGCCTTCCTGCAAAACCCGCAGCAGTTTACTTTGCAGCTCCAGCGGGATTTCGCCGATTTCGTCGAGAAACAGCGTACCGCCATCGGCCAGTTCAAAGCGCCCGACGCGATCTCGCACAGCGCCGGTAAAGGCACCGCGAATATGCCCGAAGAATTCGCTTTCGAACAACTCGGCAGGAATCGCCGCACAATTGACCCGGATCAGCGGGCTGGCATTACGACGGCTGGCCTGATGGATGGCGCGAGCGATCAGTTCCTTTCCCGTACCCGACTCGCCGTTGATCAACACGCTGGCATCGGTGGGGGCGACCACGTCGATCTGTTTGATGATTTTTTTGATCGGCTCGCTCTGGCCGACGATCTCGCGGAAGTTGTGCTCGATGTGAATCTCTTCCTGCAAATAAGCGTTTTGCTCTTCGAGCCGCTCCTTGAGGACCTTGAGTTCATCCAGGGCATTTTGCAGTTGGGTTTCGGTGCTGCGCCGCTCGGTGATGTCGCGAAACACCACCACCGCACCGACGATTCGGCCGTCGGAAATCACCGGAGTGCTGGTGAATTCCACCGGAAACGAACTGCCGTCTCGGCGCCAGAACACCTCCTGACGTCCTTCGTGAACCACGCCGTCGCGCACGGCTTTGTAGATCGGACACTCTTCGACCGGATAATGGCTGCCGTCCGCGTGAGTATGGTGGTGGATGCGATGGATGTTCTTGCCGATCATGTCCTGCGGCTCCCAGCCCAGCATGCGCGCGCCGGCCGGGTTGACGAAGGTGGCCAGGCCATCGCTGTTGATGCTGTAGATGCCGTCGCCCACGGAGCTGAGCAACAGTTGGTTATCGCGCTCGCTTTCCTGAAACAGGTTGAGAATGTTGCGCCACTCGATCAGCCCGCCGCGCATGGTGCGCTCGGTATGCGCCTGGTCGCGCTGGTACTTTTCATGACTCAACTCGCGCATCACCAGAATCAAGTGCTGCTCACCCTTGATCTGCAAGGTGGTGGCGGAGATTTCCAGCTCGATGCGCTCGCCGCTTTTGCAGTTGCAGCTCAACTCTTCGGTCCAGCCACGACCTTTGTCCATCACTGCCTGGGTGAACACGATCAGGTCGGCCAATTGATGGCCGAACAGCTTGCTCACCGGCAGTTCCAGCAACTCCTGACGCGGGTAGCCGAGCAACTTACAGGCAGCAATGTTCAGGTCACCCAGCCGATCAGAAAACGGGTTGAGCAGCGCGATGGCCTCGGCGCAATGCTCGAACACCATGTGCCGCGACGAATACGCCAGATCGGCCCAGCCGCTGAGAGAGTCTGTTTCAGTCATGGCTACGAAGTCTCGTGATTGGCTGCTACGAATATTCGTATTTCTACGGGAATGCGTGATTCACCGATAGCATCAGATACGCAATATAAAACCGGATCAGATGGTCATTCGTAACCTAATCAATCACTTACCACTGCACAGAAAATAATTTTATTTCCTGGCACGGCGTTCGCTCTCTCTCCTGTAACCCGGCAGCCAATACAGGCTGGCGTTCAAGCACGAAGCAACTGGAGAGCGACACTATGCCAACCGTGGACATCCCCCATTACAAAGACGGCGACTTCCTGGTCAATTACGAAGAGAAAGTCTTCGAAGACATCAAGGCCGAGCCTGGCGAAAAAGTCCTGATTACCTTCCACACCATCGCCTTCGAGGGCTCCATCGGCCTGGTCAATATGCTTCAGGCCAAGCGTCTGCTGCGCAAAGGCTTCGAAACCAAAATCCTGCTGTACGGGCCAGGCGTGCAACTGGGCGTGCAGCGCGGTTTTCCGACCTTGGGCGCTGAAGCGTTCCCTGGTCATCTGGCGGTGAACAAGCAACTCATTCAGTTCATGGAAGAGGGCGGCGAGGTCTATGCCTGCCGATTCGCTCTGCAAGCGTTGTACGGCCAAACCGAAAAAGCCCTGATCGAAGGCATCCGCCCGATCAACCCGCTGGACGTGATGGACCTGCGTCTGCTGATGCGCCGTGAAGGCGCAATGATCATCGATACCTGGACGGCCTGACAGCACAGAACTCCCTATGGGAGCGAGCTTGCTCGCGATGGTGGTGTGACTGATACACCGCGCCGCCTGAATCGCAGGCAAGCCAGCTCCCACAGGACCGCTGTCCATCTTCCGACCACTACTGACTTCAGGACCCATCATGGCCATTATTCGCGCAGCCGCCGTACAGATAAGCCCGGTGCTTTACAGCCGCGAAGGCACCGTGGAAAAGGTCTGCCAACAGATCATCGCCCTCGGTCGACAAGGCGTGCAGTTCGCCGTATTCCCGGAAACGGTGGTGCCTTATTACCCCTATTTCTCATTCGTGCAGCCGCCGTTCGCCATGGGCGCACAGCACCTCAAATTGCTGGATCAATCCGTTACGGTTCCGTCCGCCGCCACCCTTGCGATTGGCGAGGCCTGCAAGCAAGTGGGCATCGTGGTGTCCATCGGCGTTAATGAACGCGATGGCGGCACGATCTACAACGCGCAATTACTCTTCGATGCCGACGGCAGCCTGATTCAGCATCGCCGCAAGATCACCCCGACCTACCACGAACGCATGGTCTGGGGTCAGGGCGATGGTTCCGGTTTGCGCGCCATCGACAGCGCTGTCGGGCGCATCGGCTCGCTGGCCTGCTGGGAGCATTACAACCCACTGGCCCGTTACGCCTTGATGGCGGACGGCGAGCAGATCCACGCGGCGATGTTTCCCGGCTCCCTGGTGGGCGATATTTTTGCCGAGCAAATCGAAGTCACCATTCGTCATCACGCCCTGGAATCCGGTTGTTTTGTGGTTAACGCCACCGCGTGGCTGGATGCCGATCAGCAGGGCCAGATCATGCAGGACACCGGTTGCGGCCTCGGCCCGATCTCGGGTGGCTGCTTCACCGCCATCGTCTCTCCCGAAGGCAAATTGCTCGGAGAACCGCTGCGTTCCGGCGAAGGCGTGGTGATTGCCGACCTTGATCTAGCACTGATCGACAAGCGAAAACGCATGATGGATTCGGTCGGGCACTACAGCCGTCCAGAGTTGCTCAGCCTGTTGATCGACCGCACGCCCACGGCGCATGTCCATGAGCGCGGCGGCCACTTTGCATCGGTGGCCGACGAGGAGTCCGACCATGCAAACCAATGAATTGCTCGCTGAACTGCAATGCCATGGCGTGCGTTGGCCAGCGGCGCAAAACGGCCTGTCTCGACAAGGCGGTGCAGGCCCGTCAGACCACAAGGCGCTGACGTTCGGCAGCCGGACCATGATGGTGCCGATCCTCAACCAGGCCTCCCAGGATTCGCCCTATCAGGCGCAACCCACGGCTGATGGCAGTCAGGCGCTGATCTTCCGCGAAGGCTTGCAGGTCGGCCAGGTGCAGATGCCCGGCGTGCCGAAGTTCTACAGTTTGAGCACCGCCGACGGTATTCCCTATTGGAAAATCGCCACGCTGCACAGCAGCGATGTGCTGGCGACCACGGTGTTACAGCACTGCATTCGCTTCAATGACCGCGCCAGTTCCTGCCAGTTCTGCGCCATCGGCCAGTCACTGGCAGCGGGAAAAACCATTGCCCGAAAACGCCCGCAGCAATTGGCAGAAGTCGCGAAAGCCGCAGTGGAGCTCGACGGCGTCAAGCACATGGTGATGACTACCGGCACGCCACAAACCCCGGACCGTGGCGCGGCAATTCTGTGTGAGTCTGCCGCGGCGGTAACCGCTGTGGTCGCTCTACCGATTCAAGCCCAGTGCGAGCCGCCGGACGACGATCGCTGGTTCCAACGCTTGGCCGACAGCGGTGTAGTGTCGCTCGGCATGCACCTGGAAGCAGTCACTGATGAAGTGCGCCAACGGATCATGCCGGGCAAGGCCGAAGTGCCGCTGAGCCGCTATTTCGATGCCTTCAGAGCGGCGGTCGACGTCTTCGGTCGGGGCCAGGTCAGCACTTACATCCTCGCCGGCCTGGGTGACAGCGAAGCAGCGATCAGTGAGATGAGCGAGCGTTTATGCGCGCTGGGTGTGTACCCGTTCGTGGTGCCGTTCGTACCCATCGATGGCACACCGTTGGCTCTTCACCCGAAACCCGACAGCGCGATGATGGCCCGGCTCTACCCGCAAATCGGCGCCAGCCTGCGTCGTCACGGTTTGCACTCCGATCAGATCAACGCCGGCTGCGCCAAATGCGGCGCGTGCTCGGCTCTGAAAAGCTACGAATAAGCCGGAGAACACCCATGCCGAATCTCGCCTTTGCTTTGGTCGACAGCACCTTCGAACCGTTTCGCGCCGGTGAACTTGTGGTCAAGCCCGCCAACGAACACTGGGAAAAACAGGCCTATTTCGCCCTGCGGCGCTCGGTGTTTTCCGATGAGCAACAACTGCTGGTGCAGGACAAAGACAGCCATGATTTCCAGGCGATCGCCATCGTCGCCTTGGCCGGCAATTGCGGCATCGCTGATCAGGTGGTCGGTGCGGTGCGCATCTATCAGCCAGAGCCTGGTTTGTGGTACGGCGGGCGCTTGTGTGTCGCTCCGGCGTATCGGCGGCACAGCATGATTGGTAGGGCGCTGGTCAATGAAGCGGTGTCTCGGGCCAAGGACCTGGGTTGCGAGGTGTTTCGCGCCACTGTACAGACGCAAAACGAAACCTACTTTCACGGCTTGAGCTGGCAAACTCTCAAACAACTGGAATTGCTCGGCCAGCCGCATTGCCTGATGCAGGCGGATTTGCCGAGCTACCCGTTGATGCCGCGCCAGGTGTCGTTACGTGCGCTGAAGGTGGCTCGCCATGACTGACGTCGTTGATTTACCCGCGCTGCTCGAGACCTTGCGCAACACCCCAGCGACGCGCTCGAAACAGGCTATCCAGCAACCGGCGGCGGTTATCGGCAGTGCGGCGCAAGCGCTGACCCGCGAACAGCTTTACGCCTTGCCCGGCGATGACACGGCAGCGATTGCCTGTGGCGAGCATTTCCAGCTGCTGGCCATCGAAGGCATGTTGCCGGCCTTCGTCGAGGCGGCGCCCTGGTTTGCCGGGTGGTCGGCGGTCATGGCCAATGTCAGCGACATCACCGCCATGGGGGGACGCGCCACGGCGGTGGTCAATGCTTATTGGCATCACGATGATGCGGCCGCCAAAGCGCTGTTGGCGGGTATTCGTGCGGCCTGCGACGCGTATGGATTGTTGCTGGCCGGTGGGCACACCAGCCTCACGGCGGGCAATCCGGCTGCGCTGGCGGTAGCGATTACCGGCATCGCGAAAAAATTACTGTCGACCCTGCATGTCGCTCCCGGTCAGGTAATCGCCATGGCGGTGGACCTTGACGGCCATTGGCATTCCGACAGCACGTACTGGAAGGCCTTCGAAGGCGTACCGGCCGAGCGCCTGCGCAGCAAGCTCGAAGTGCTGCCGCGCCTGGCCGAAGCCGGGCTGCTGCAGGCGGCCAAAGACATCAGCAACGCCGGGATTCTCGGCAGCCTGTTGATGTTGCTGGACACCACCGGCTGCGGCGCGACCATCGATTTATCTGCGCTGCCCTGTCCTGCGGATGCCGACCTCGCTCGCTGGCTTCAGGTGTTTCCCAGCTATGGCTTTTTGATGACGCTGGATGAGCGTGACTGGCCGCAGGTGCAGAGCGCTTTTGCCTTTGAAGGCGTGCGCTGCGAACGCATTGGCCTGGTCAACGCCAGCGGCACGTTGCGTGTCCAGTCCGGCGCACAACACGGCGACTTCTGGAACCTGCGCGAGCAGCCGTTTACCGGATTCAGCTATCCCCATCTCGATCTGACCCCTTTAAAACTCAATCAACAGGAGCACTGACATGCCCGCCGTCAATTTCAAAATCCGCTGGCCCAATGGCCGGGAAGCGACCGGTTATTCGCCTTCGACCGTGATCTATCAATACCTTGAGGAGGGCGCCAGTTACCCGCTGACGGACTTTCTGCAACTCATCGAAAGCGCATTGGACAATGCCTCGGAACGGGTCAAGCAGGTCAAGGGTTTCTATTGCAGTTCGGCGATGGACACCTTGAGTTCGCTCAAGGGCCAGGCCAGTTACCTGGTCGATCCAGCCTTCGCCGATGGCCAGGTGGACATTCTGAGCATGCGTACCGAAGGCGCAGGCCAAGTGATCGGTGCGGGCTGGAGCTCATTCTGATTCATCGATTTTTCCCTTAACCCTTTTCGTTACCCAGTACTGGAGCACCCATGACCAGCCACCTCACTTCAATCAAAACTCCACACCACAGCGTGATCGTCGTCGGCGGCGGTCAGGCCGGGTTATCCGCCAGCTACTACCTGCAACAGCAGGGCATCGATCATCTGGTCCTGGAAAAACACAGCCTGACCCACACCTGGCGCAATCAGCGCTGGGATGCCTTCAGTCTGGTGACGCCCAACTGGCAATGCGCATTGCCGGGCTACAGTTACACAGACGGCTTCAACGGCAGCGATCCTCATGGGTTCATGAAGAAGGACGAGATCAACGAATACTTGGCCGGATTCGTCAAATCGGTCAATGCTCCGGCCCGTGAAGGTGTCACGGTCCAGCGCGTAGTGCCTCGAACCCAAGGTGGTTTCGAGGTGCATACCTCGCAAGGCGAATTCACCGCCGATCAGGTGATTGTCGCGTCGGGCGGTTATCACACACCGATCATCCCGCGCCTGGCCGAACGCTTGCCGGCGGGCATTCATCAGCTTCACTCCGAGCAATACCGCAATCCGCAGGCCTTGCCCGTCGGCAATGTGCTGGTCGTTGGTTCCGGGCAGTCGGGTGCGCAAATCGCCGAGGACTTGCACCTGGCCGGGCGCAAAGTCTATCTGGCTGTCGGTGATGCGCCACGTTGCGCACGTTTCTACCGGGGCAAGGACGTAGTCGATTGGCTGGCGGAAATGGGTTACTACGAGATTGGCGTTGATACCCATCCGTTGCGTGAAGGCGTGCGCGACAACACCAACCACTACGTGACCGGTCGCGATGGTGGTCGTGATATTGACCTGCGCAACTTTGCCCGCGAAGGCATGGAGCTGTTCGGTCGGCTCGACGGCTTGCAAGGCACGCGCCTGCAATTCGCCAACAACCTGACCGAGAATCTGGACAGCGCCGATGCGGTGTACAACCGGATCAACGGCTCGATCGACAAGTACATCGAGCAACACGGGATTGATGCGCCTCCCGGCGAGCACTACCAGCCGAGTTGGGTACCCGTGCAGGAGCGTAGCGAACTGGACCTGGTGAGCGAGGGCATCACCAGCATCATCTGGTGTATAGGCTTCAGTCCGGATTTCACTTGGGTCGAGGCACCGGTCTTCAATGGGCGTGGCCATCCCGGGCACCAACGCGGAGTCACGGCACAGTCTGGTTTGTACTTTCTTGGATTGCCGTGGTTGTACACCTGGGGATCAGGACGTTTCTCGGGTGTAGCGCGGGACGCAGAGTACCTGGTGCAGCACATTATCGAAGGAGCGCTTGAAGGCACCTCACGGAAACGACGTTCAGTGGCGGGGTAGGCCAGACCACCAAATCCTCTGGCGTGTGTGAGCAGGCCAGAGGCGTTTGCTTCTAGCACCGTGGATGGCTGAAACAAAGTTTATCGTGCCTCCGGGTGCTGGGGATCTGGAGGATGACCGAAGCCCGCCCAAGGCAGGATCGTTCTCGTATCCATCACGATTTCCGGAGGACGAGCCGCATGAGGCGGTGTCAACAGTTGTAGGCAGAGTACTAGATACGCCATCTGGTTCATGAGCGCTCCGGGAGGAAAATCCAACCCTTCCGACAGTGTCGACCATCGGAAGGGACAAGTTCGATGGTGTAAGGGGCAATCAGTTTTTATTGCTCGTATAACGCAGGGTGCGTTCGGTGAAATCGGCATATCCCAAACGACGTTCGAAGGTTTCGAAGTCTTCGAGAAGACGTTGCGTGGACGAAACCGAGGGAGGTAGGCCGGGTGTTGAGGCAGCGAGTCGACCTTAGAGACCGATAACGTCGCGATGAACCTCAAGCGAATTGCGCTCTACCCAGTTGTGCGCTAGCAGTCCGTCTGTACGTACTTCCCAAACCGCAGTACCGAGCATTTCGAAAGGTGTGCTACACGAGCGAGCGCCTATGAAGCCCTTGTTCTTGCCGGTGAGTTTCCACCGTGAGGCCACGCGAGTACCTTCTTTGTTCTGGAAGGTCTCGATGCTGCCAAATGTGAAATCTTCGATCTTCGACAAAAAGACTTCGATCCACTCAATAAAGGCTTCACGGCCGACGATATCGACCCCGCCAGAGGTAATGACAAAGTCTTCAGCAACAAAGCGTGCGGCGGCCTGCGGATCTTTCGCCTGCCAGACTTCTCGCCAGAAGCTTTCAACAATTTCTACAGCTTTATTGTCAGGCATTTTCTATCTCCTGGAATTTGAGCTCGGCGTCCCATTCAGTGGTGACGCTGGATTAGTCGGTGAAACGTCCCTAAGGGATGATCACAAGCACGATGTTCGGAGTTTGCTATCTATAATTCAAACGCATAAAGTTAATGGCATCTAGTTGATAGGCGAATTCATCATGCAAGCGGGCGACGTGGATATCGATTTGCTTCGGGCGTTTATCGCAGTCGCAGAAACGGGAAGCTTCACGGCGGCGGCTGAGGTGATTGCACGATCGCAATCAGCGGTGAGTCAGAAAATCATCCGGTTGGAAGAAGTACTTGGCATGCGCGTTTTCGAGCGCACCAGTCGTGCATTGACCCTGACCCCGGAGGGCGAACGTCTTCTGGTTGGCGCACGCAAAATGATGGTGCACTTTGACAATTTCGTCCGTGAAATCAGGGAGCCAGAGGGGGTGAATGTCCTGCGTCTCGGCATCTCTGAGAACCTGGTGCCTACCCAGTTGCCACGACTGCTCTCCCGCTTCAGCAAGCTCTATCCGGATATTCAGCTGGAACTCACCACTGGCCTCAGCAACGACTTGTTGGCGGACCACGAAGCAGGACTGCTGGATGTGGTGATCGCTAAACGCAAGATCAGCGCCACGGCCCAGCGAGGCAGGATCATCTGGCGTGAACCACTGGTCTGGATTGCCGCAAAGGATTATGAAATTGAAGCATCGCGGCCGGTGCGCCTGGTGATGATGCGACCTCCATGCGCGTACCGCGCGATCATGATCGAGGCGATGGCTTCGGTAAGGCGCGACTGGACTTCGGCCTGTCTGGCCAGCAATCTGATTGGCGTTCAAGCAGCCGTAGCAGGCGGATTGGGTATCACCGCCCTTGGCACTTCATTTCTGCAAGAAGGCATGAAAATCGTCGAGCCTTCGGAAAAATTGCCTACGCTGCCCACCACTGAAGTGGCGGTGATCGGCGATGATGTACGCACTCAGCATTTAGTCCAGCCTTTGGTGTCGTTGCTGACTGAAGGACTGATGTCCGGTACTAGCCTGACATGACATTGCAGGTTCGTCCTTCTTGTTTGCGTCTGCGAGGGGCGCCTTCACGCAGCACCGATCCCGTGGCAATGCTCTGTCGAAAACTGATTCAGGTTAGGCATTAGCCTTGGCTGCGGTAACACACGCACTAGTGGCAGTTGCGCGTCTTGTTGGCGTGAGCCGCAGTATGCTGGATCGCGATCAATGCACCCCTTGCGTCACGTCCCTGATTTTTTTCACCTGTTCAGCCGTCACGCTCGAACCCTCCTTGTGCCACGCGGTGCGAAGATAAGTCACCACGTCGGCCACATCCTGGTCGTTCAGCGCGGCGTTGAAACCGGGCATGGGGAAGGGGGAGGGGATGCCATGGAGCACGATGAAGGGGGTGCCATTAAGGGTGACGTTGATCAACGATGATGGATCCGGCTCCAGCACATTGGGGTTCCCCGCTAACGGTGCCAGCCAAGGCGCTCGACCTTGGCCGTTGCTACCGTGACATTGAAGACAATGGTTAGCGTAGAGCAGGCGGCCACGATTGCCACTGAGGCTGGTTGCCAGGCCCGCTCCCGGTTGAAAGGGTGCTCCATCATCGTCACGGGCTCCGGGCAGGGATTTCAGGTACACCGCGACGGCACGCAAATCCTGTTCAGTCAGGTGTTGGCTGCTATTGTTGACCACCTCGGTCATTGAGCCGAACGAGGTCGCGTGCCGATTAGCGCCGCTGCGCAGGAAGTTTTCAATGTCCTGGATGTCCCAGCGACCTAGCCCCGTGTTGTGATTGCCGGTCAGATTGGAAGCGAACCAATGGTCGACCTGTGCACCGCTCAGGTAGCGAGGGCTGTTTTGATCCAGCCCCAGTTCCTGAAAACCGATTCCTCTCGGCGTGTGACAGGCACCGCAATGCCCTAGGGACTGGACCAGATAAGCGCCGCGGTTCCATTCTGAAGACTGCTGCGGGACGGCGGTGTAGCGTTCATCCTCTAGAAACGTCCAACTCCAGAACATCAATGGCCAGCGAATGCTAAGCGGCCAGGGAATGTCCGACGCTGTATTGGCCTGGGCGACGGGGGGGACTTCCTGCATGAACCAGGTATAGAGCGTATGCATGTCCTCGTCGCTGATTTTCGCATAGGAAGGAAATGGCATGGCCGGATAAAGGCGATGGCCGTCCTGGGCTACGCCTTCGCGAACCGCTCGTATGAATTCGGCCTCGCTGTAGCGACCAATGCCGGATTCACGATCAGGGGTAATGTTGGTGGAGTAAATGGCGCCCATGGGCGTCACCATTTTCAGCCCGCCGGCAAATGGCTTGCCTCCGGGAACAGTGTGGCAGGCGGCGCAATCTCCGGCTCTCGCCAGGTATTCACCGGTACTGACGAGCGTACTGTCGTTGGCTGCGTATGCAGGCGCAAGTACAGCACTCAGCCAGACAAGGCAAAGGGCAGGAATCAGGTTCTTTATCATGATCAGGTTCCTTATCTGGCGTTGACAAGGTCTATCTTGCGGAGGTGCGCTTTACCTGGGAATTCGGCACGATTGCTTATCACCTCAGCAAAAATCCCCATTGAGGTTTTGCCTCACCCTAGGGCCGCAGGGTGTTTGCACAACGGTGTTATGTCGAGCGCCATGAAGGGGAACAGCGGCAGAGCGCTCAGGATTGCGTGAAGCTCGTCGATACTGTCGACATCGAAAACACTGACGTTTGCCCATTTCCCAGCGACCCGCCATAGATGTAGCCACGTCCCTTGATGCTGAAGCTCTTGCGCCTGCTTGACCTCCTGGGCGCTGAGGTTTCGAATTTTTTCCTGGTCCGCGTCATGTGGAATGTTGATCTGGATGTATACGTGAAACAGCATGGGAATCTCCTGTCTGTCTGAGGGCGATTAAGCGACCTCCGTTCTTACAAACGGATAATCACTGATTTCAATTGAGTGTAATGAGACAGGGCATCAACACCCTGTTCGCGCCCATATCCGCTTTGTTTGAAACCACCACAGGGCGTCTGCACGAAGCCGCCGCTGTACTCGTTGACCACGATTCGGCCGGCTTCCAGTCTGCCTGCCACGCGATGGATGCGCCCGATGTCCCGACTCCAGATCCCGGCCCCCAATCCAAACTCACTATCATTGGCAATGCGCAAGGCGTCGGCTTCATCCTTGAACGGTATGACACACACGATCGGTCCGAAGATCTCTTCCCGAGCCAGCGTCATATCGTTAGTGACGTGGGTGTAGACCGTAGGTTCGATGTACCACCCCTCATCCAGTCCTGGCCGGGCTAGCACCTTGCCCCCGATAGCAAGCGTCATACCTTCGCGTTCGGCGATGGCGAAATAGCTTTTGATTTTTTCGAATTGCGCCTGAGTTGTGATGGGGCCTGAAGTGGCGTCATCTTCCGGGCCGACGCGCAGCACTGCGACTTCGGCGACTAGCTTTTCCACAAAACGATCGTAGATATTTTCCTGAACCAGCAGGCGCGTGCCGGCCGCGCACCATTGACCACTGTTCCATGTGAAGGCAGTGGTCGAACCCCTTGCCGCAGCATCGAGGTCAGCATCGTCAAAGACAATATTGGCTGACTTGCCGCCCAATTCCAGGGTCAGTGGAAGAATGCGCTCTGCGGCGATATGCCCCAGTTCCTGACCTGCTCGCAACCCACCGGTGAAGGAGATCTTGCGAATATCAGGATGACGGGCCATGACCGGCCCTATGACGCTGCCTTTTCCAACGATGACGTTGAAAACGCCAGCGGGTATTCCAGCTTCTTCCACGGCAATGCGCGCCAACTCTACCAATGATGCGGAGGTATGCTCGGAGGGTTTCGCAACGACGACATTGCCGGTGGCCAACGCTGGCGCGATTGCTCGTGCAGCTTGGTGGAGCGGGGCATTCCACGGCAGAATTACGCCGATAACGCCGAATGGATCGCGCCGAGTGTAAACATGGTAATTCGGGCCTTGGTTGATCACTTCGCCATCCATCACATTCACGATGCCGCCATAGAACTCGAAGTATTGGGCGGTGAGATCCATTAGCGTTGACATCTCACGGCGCGGCTTGCCAGTGTCTGCACTCTCCAGCGCGCCCAAGGTGCTTTCACTGCGCCGAATGATGCGAGCCAGGTCGTTGAGTAGACGACCACGGTCAGCTGGGCGCATATCGCGCCATGCCTGCAATGCGCTGGATGCGGATTCGATAGCGAGCTCGACATCGCGTGCGTCACTGTTGGCGACTTCACTGAGTTTGAGCCCGCTGCGCGGATCGATTTTGTCCACATACGCGCCTTCCACCGGCTCCGCATATCTCCCGTGGACATAACTCTTCACTTTTTCAAACATGGTCGTTTCTCTCTGAAAGCAATCTCGCAATTCGAGGTGACAAGCGTGCAGTGTCGGGCCAACCTTTTTCGTCGTTACGTGGCAGACGATTCCGGCAGGGTGGTTTTCATTACAGAAGCAAGCAGAGGGTTGTTCAACTGATTTTATGGCGTTGGAAGATTGAGAAAAAACCAATCGTCAGTGGGATAACGGAACGAAAAAAAGCCTGAAAAAGGCGGGGATAAGCATCTGAAACCACAACCGCGACATTATTGCCGGGGTTTTTCTTTGGGAAATTATTTAGCAGATCCACTCATGCGGCCTCGCTGAGGTTCATTATCAACGCTGAACGCTTGTGAAATTTTGCACATGAACTCCGCGCTCGTTGGCATATGTAGGTCAAAGAACACTGTTTATGCTGCCTCCACTACGGGAATTTATGCGGAGTGTTAACGATGATTATCGAAGTGAAAGCTGACAACACACTGGGCGTCATGCGGGCCGCCTGGATAATCACGGCAATATTTATACTTTCCAATGCTGCAACACCGTTATATGGAATTTGGCAGGATGAATTAGGATTTGCTTCGGGAATACTGACTGTTATTTTCGGATGTTACATTCTCGGGTTGTTAATGACTTTAATTGTTGCTGGACAACTTTCGGATCACTATGGGCGCAAAGCAATGTTGCTGCCATGCATTGTGATAGCCATTGCAGCCGCAGTGTTATTTGAGGCGGCTCAAAGCGTCTTCGTCCTGATGCTTGCGCGCTTCCTGACAGGCGTATCAGTAGGAATCGTCGTCTCTGCGGGTATGGCCAATGTAGTTGAACAGACCTCGTCCCACCGTAAGCATTTCGCGTCGTTAATGGCGTCTGTTGCCATGGTCGCAGGTGCGGGCTCGGGACCTTTGTTAGCGGGGGTAATAGCCCACTACTGCGCGGATCCGATTCGCCTGGTCTTCAGCACTGAAATCCTGCTGTTGTTGCTCGCGCTGGTCGCCGTTCTTCGCCAACCCCATCGCAAGTTGGGTACAGGAAGGTTCCGTCCCAAGCTTCCCTCTATACCAAAGCAGAGCATCGGCGTTGTCTTGCTGGGAGTGACCTTTTTCGGGCCTGGAATCACAGCTACGTCTTTTGTGCTTTCGTTGGGACCGAAGATGCTCGCGACATTTTTACATACCAATCAACCCCTCCTGAGTGGTGTGATGGCGTTTTTCATGTTTCTTACCGCAGTGCTCGTGCAATTTGCGATGAAGCCATTCAGCGTTAAAAAAATGTTTTTGCTCAGCGGCCTCTCGACGATTTTAAGCATGCTGAGTCTGTGGTTTGCGCTGCACTTTGGCTCTGCTGCATGGCTTCTGGTAGGCGCTTTGTTTGCCGGTGCGGGTCAAGGCCTGGGGCAATTAGGCGGGTTGACACTGATTGCCGATAATGTGTCGGCCAATCGCCGAGCTGAAGCGAATGCGATATTCAATATCGGCGGTTACATACCAGCCGGCATCATTCCAGTGGCCACGGGTTATCTCATTGAATTTTTTGGTTTGGAAATGGGAGTGACTGCCTTGGCCTGTTTTATTGCCAGTAGTGCTCTGCTGGCGCTGGGCGGCTTGGCAATGTCTGCGAGGGTCGCTTGATCGAGTGATGTTCATTCCCACAAAAAAAGGCGCGAGGCAACTCCTGCCTTTTTTCATCCGCCTCAGTATTGAGTTGATATTTTGTCAACTGACTCCTTTCTTCATATCGTTTGAGCGGTCACGCTTGATGTTCGACCATTCCTGAAACGATCTGCTGCTGGCGGATACAACAGGAGGTCAAATGAACAAATCATCGCAACTTAATCGGTTTCAGCTGAAACACAAGTTGTGAACAGCTGGGTGGGTGAGGCGTATATTGAGCGCACGTCACCAGGCATTTTCTTGCAGAGAGGCGAGCACCATGAGTCAGTCACTATCGCTGGTTGTGAATCAAAAAACAGTTACAGTCGAAGTTGATGATCCAAATATGCCACTCCTATATGCTCTTCGCGATGAGCTTGGATTTCATGGCCCCAAGTTCGGCTGTGGCTTGGGCCAGTGTGGTGCTTGTACGGTATTGCTCAATGGAGAGGCGTTGCGGTCTTGCCTGATGCCTGTATCCGCCGTCGTAGGTTCCAGCGTCACTACGCTTGAAGGTTTGGCCGAAGGCGACGCCTTGCATCCTCTGCAACAAGCGTTCATCGATGAACAAGCAGTGCAGTGCGGCTACTGCATCAACGGCATGATCATGCAGTCGGCGGCGTTGCTGCGTCGCAACCCGACACCGAGCGACGAACAAATCCGCCAGGAACTGGCCAATAACTTATGCAAGTGCGGCACTCATGTGCGGATCTTGCGCGCGGTAAAACGCGCCTCCGAATCGATGCAGGGAGGCCAACATGTTTGATATCTCAAGCAGTCGACGAGGGTTTCTCAAGGGTGGGGCGGTTGTGGTCGGCTTTAGCCTGCTACCTCAAGCCGCTCAGTTGCTTGCTCAAACAGGTACTCAGGAAAAAAGCGTTAACCTCGATCAGGTCGACGGATTTTTAGCCATCGATAAAACCGGTCAGGTCACAGTCTTCTCCGGCAAAGTCGATCTGGGTACCGGCGTTGAAACCGCGCTGGCACAAATGGCCGCCGAAGAACTCGATGTAGCGATTGAACGGATCACGATCATCCAGGGTGATACAGCATTGACCCCGGATCAAGGCACCACATATGGCAGCATGTCGATCACCAATGGCGGGTTGCAGATTCGCCAGGCTGCGGCGACTGCCCGTCAGGCATTGATAGCTAAAGCTGCCGTGCGCTTGAAGGTCGGCATTGATCACTTGCAAGTCACCAACGGCGTGATCTCCACCGCACCTGGGGCACCTGGCCTCAGCTATGGCGAACTGGTTGGCGGCGATCAGTTGAACTTGCCCATCGCGACGAACGTGGTGCTCAAAGATGCCATGCAATACCGGAGCATCGGTAAGTCCGCGGCGCGTCGTGATATTCCACCAAAAGTCACCGGTGACTTTACCTACATGCAGGATTTCAAGGTGCCGGAGATGCTCCATGCCCGGGTCATTCGGCCACCAGCGATGGGGGCAACGCTAGTCAGCGTTGATGAGGCGTCGGTCAAGGACATTCCTGGTCTATTGAAAGTCGTACGCGAAGGAAACTTCCTGGCAGTGGTGGGCAAGACGGAATGGTCAGCGATCCAGGCGATGAGAACCCTCAGCGCTTCGTGGACGAACTGGACGGGACTGCCTGAGCAGGAAAAGCTTTGGGAGCATGTGCGTGCTACACCCGTGACGAATACCGAAGTCTCCAGCAAGTTGGGCGACACCGGTGCGGCTTTGCGCAGCGCACATCGCACGCTGAAATCCACCTATGATTTCGCCATTCATACCCATGGCTCCATCGGCCCTTCGTGTGCCATCGCCCAGTTCAAGGACGGTGATCTGACTTGCTGGACTGCATCACAGGGTACCCATGCCTTGCGCCGGCAATTGGCGGTGATGTTCAAGCTTGATCCAAAAAACGTGCGTGCAATTTACCTGGAGGGTGCCGGTTGTTATGGCCGCAACGGTCATGAGGACGCCGCGGCAGATGCAGCTTTGTTGGCGAAGATCATGAACAAGCCGGTGCGCGTGCAGTGGATGCGTGCCGATGAACACGGGTGGGACCCGAAGGGGCCTCCGACGCTCATCGATATGCAGGCCGGTTTCGACGCTGACAACCATTTGACCGCGTGGCAAAGCGACTTCTTCGTGCCGGACGGCAAACCGGGTACGGTGGCGCTAATCGCTGCCGACCTGAGCGACATGCCCCATGAAGACTTCATCTCACCGGGCGGCGTGATGGGAAACTCAGGCATTCCTTACCGGTTCGCCAATATCCTCACTCAAGGTCACCGCTTGGCCAATACGCCGTTTCGTCCTGCATGGATTCGCTCCCCGGGACGGATGCAGAACACTTTTGCCAACGAAAGTTTTCTCGACGAAATTGCAGCAGTTGAAGGAATTGATCCGATGACGATCCGTCTCAAAAGCATCGATCCCACCGACTTGCGTGGTGCCGAGGTGTTGCAACGTTTGGCAACGATATCGAAGTGGCAGGCAGGGGCTTATCCTCGCCCGGCCGGCACCGACGAGACGGTAAGGGGGAGGGGACTGGCCTACGTCAAATACGACTTGTCGAAAACCTACGTGGCCATGGTGGCGGACGTTGAGGTAAACCGAAAAACCGGCAAGATCCTTGCGCGCAAGTTCTACGTCACTCATGACTGTGGGCTGGTGATCAATCCCGACGGGACCCGCAACCAGATCGAAGGCTGCATCGTGCAAACCCTCAGCCGGACCTTGCGAGAGGAGCTCAAGTTCGATCAGTCGACCGTGACCAGCCGCGACTGGGCGTCCTATCCGATCCTCACATTCCCGGAAGTTCCGGAGATCGAAATTGAGTTGATCGAACGTCCCACGGAACCTCCGCTGGGCGTAGGTGAAATTGCCGCGGCCGTGGTGTGTGCGGCAGTCGGTAACGCGGTATTCGACGCCACGGGAGTGCGTCTGCGGTCAATACCTTTCACCGAGGCCAAAGTGCTGGCCGCGTTGGGGCATACCGCAAGCACTAGTGTTTGACTGCCCGCAATAGCGGCAAAACTACCCGCTGCTGTGATGCAGCAGCGAGTGTTTTTTCTGGGTGCTCAGCGCGGGTTTTCAGCCACATTCCCACCCTGAATTAAGTCTCTATCCTTCAAGTATGTCCGGAGGCCCCATGGACAGCGTCGATCTCAACGTCTTGAAAAACGTCCTGCAATGGCGGCGCGACGGACATCTTGTCTGGCTCTATACGGTCATCCAGACATGGGGAAGTGCACCCCGTCCACCAGGCGCGATGTTAGCCTTGCGCGAAGATGGCATGGTGATCGGGTCAGTGTCGGGAGGGTGCATTGAAGATGATTTGATCGCGCGTCGTCAGTCAGAACGGGATCATGAAGTGCTCAATGTTCCCGTACAACTGATCACCTACGGATTGAGCAGGGAAGAAGCGGCCCGTTTTGGACTGCCCTGCGGAGGCACGTTACGGTTAACCGAAGAACGGATAACTGATCCGTCCTGGGTCGAAGAACTGTTGGCGTGCTGCGAAAACCACGAAATTGTGAGTCGTGAACTGTCGCTAAGCACAGGTCAGTCGAAGTTGGGTGCTGCGACGCGCGATGATTTCCTTGAATTCGACGGAAAACGACTGAAAACAGTTTATGGGCCGCGCTGGCGTCTGCTATTGATTGGTGCTGGGCAACTGTCCCGCTATGTGGCGTCTATGGCTCGAATGCTGGATTTCGACGTCCTTATCTGCGATCCGCGAGAAGAGTTCGCCTATGGCTGGGAGGACGAAGGAGCCCGCTTTGTTCCGGGAATGCCTGACGATGCCGTGCACGCTATCGTCCCTGATGCACATACTGCCATCGTCGCGCTCACCCATGATCCAAGGTTGGATGACATGGCACTATTGACAGCACTGAAGTCCGATGCTTTCTATATCGGCGCGCTTGGCTCTCGAGTTAACACACTCAAACGTCGAGAAAATCTCCTGTTGCTTGGGTTGGCGCAGGACGAAATTGCTCGATTGCATGGGCCTGTCGGTTTACATATTGGTAGTCATACTCCGCCGGAAATAGCCTTGTCGCTAATGGCCGAAATCGTCTCGATCAAGAATGGAGTCCAAGCAGTGCAGAAGAAGTCCTTTGTTGAGCCGCGTCTGTTATCGCTGATCGCAAGCGCCTGAATCTCTGTGATCTAACACCGACTGAACCAAAGCAGTGATTTATAACTTTGCTCGTTACCTTGCTCAAGCTCCTTAGAATCACCTGGGGGATGCAAAAGCTGTGGTCTCTGCCTGCTTTGCAAGGAAGACACTATCTCTAGCCTTTTTAAGCGGAAGTCTATGCGACAAGAGCGTCGTCATCTCGCTCAAGGCATCTCTATCATGCCACTGGATAGTCGGTAAGTGGCTGCTGGGATCACTGATGCGGTCCCAACAGCTCTATGAGCCATACTTTCTACTACCGACTTCGCAGCCAAGGTGTGATTTGGCGGACGCGTAACGACTTATTCGAAAAATGGAAAGTCGGTATAGCCCTTCTCACCGTCGCGTGTATAAAAGGTGGAATGAGGAGCCTCGGCAAGCGGCCAATTGTTTCTCAAACGATCCACCAAGTCAGGATTGGCAATGAAAGGTCTGCCGAAAGCTATCAGGTCTGCCCAACCGTCATCCATTGCCGCCTGAGCCGCTTGCTGGTCAAATCCTCCACACCAGATCAATGTGCCCTGAAAGGCGTTACGGACCTCGCGCACTAAGTCGTCACTGAGATTATTTTCGTTGAACTCGCTGTCCACAGTGTTGCCTGCTGGTAACGGTTGGTAGACGACATGCAGATAGGCAATTTCACGGCGATTCAACTCGCTGCACAGGTAAAGCAAAGTTTCTTCTGCGAATGGATCAGAGGGCATGCTATTGAATTTTCCGAATGGGGAGACACGAACGCCGACCTTATGGGCCCCTAGTTCCCGAATCGCAATGTCGACCACATCCAGCAACAGACGCGTTCGCGTTTGAGGTGTCTGCCCCCCGAATTGATCAGTACGCGTGTTTAGGGTCGAGTTCATGAACTGATCGAACAGATAACCATTGGCGCCGTGAATTTCCACACCATCAAACTCGGCAGCTTTCGCGTTTCTGAAGGCAAGCGTGAACTCATCGAGCAGTCCTGCGACCTCGTCGGTCTCAATCTTGCGCGGAGTATCCGCGGGAACGAAAACCGCCGTTCCTGTGGTGTCGTAGATAAATACATCGGATTGTGCTGCCCGCTCATCGGTCGCACCACGCGGTGCCTCTCCGTTAGGTAGCATTGTGTGGTGGGCCATTCTGCCGACGTGCCAGATTTGCAGAAAAATCGTACCGCCGTGGAGATGGACTCGGTCGGTTACCAGGCGCCAACCTTGAGTCTGCTCCGCTGTATAAATGCCAGGGGTGCAAGCGTAACCCTTGCTATACGCCGAGACATCGGTAGCTTCCGTAATGATCAGGCCAGCACTCACTCGTTGCGCATAATAGGCCGCCATAAGCGCATTGGGGACGTCCCCGGTGGAGGTGCGTGATCTGGTCATCGGGGCCATGACGATGCGGTTTTGTAGCTTGCGGGTACCTAGTGCATAGGCCTTGAACAAGGAGGACATCTGAATTATCTCCAAAGTGGACTGGAGAACCAGATTAGTTAGAGCTTATTCTCGTATCTACACACACTTTGGTATGCAAGATTGAACCGCCCTATGACCCTTACAAAAATGCTTCCCCGCCTACCCATCGAGCGAACCCTTGGCATCATTTCAGGACGCTGGAAAGCAGTCATCATCCATGTATTGCTGGAGGGTCCCAAGCGAACGTGCGAGATAGAGACTCAAATTACCGGTATCTCGCAGAAAGTCCTTATCCAGCAGCTCAAGGCGCTCGAAGAACACGGCATTGTTTGGCGAAAAACCTCTCTTGAAGAGCCGCAACGCGTTGATTACTCGTTGACGCCATTGGGATTGAGTCTTGAACCTCTGATTTCGTCGCTCCAGGATTGGGGCCAGCAACATGCGCAAGAGCAGGGGGACGCCCATCGACTGATATCGTGCGACGCGGTCGTGCGCTCACTTGATGGCCAGCGCTAGTGTGAGTCAAACAACGTTCTAAAGCGATAATGCAACTAGCCACCTACCGTTCATCAAACCTGAGGAGAGCATCATGCTATTCCATGTGAAAATGACCGTGAATTTGCCATTCGAAATGAACCCAGACCTCGCCGCCCAGCTCAAGGCCGATGAGATGGCCTTGGCGCAGCGCCTGCAGCAGCAAGGGAAGTGGCGCCACCTATGGCGTATCGCCGGGCACTACGCCAATTACAGCGTCTTTGACGTCGACAGCGTTCAGGAATTGCACGACCTGTTGATGCAATTACCGCTACATCCCTACATGGCAATTGAGGTAGATGCGATGTGCCAGCATCCCGCTTCCATTCATGAGGATAATCGCTAGGCCGACGTTGTTCCGATTTGCATGCTAATCAATGCACGATGAGGATCCATCATGACCAAGATTGCCATTGTTACCGGTGCAAGCCGCGGTCTCGGCCGAAGCACTGCACTGAGCATCGCTCGCCACGGCAGTGACGTCATTGTTACTTATCAGAGCCGTGGTGAAGACGCTGAGGCTGTCGTCGCAGAAATCAACGCCTTGGGGCGCAAGGCGATCGCCTTGCAACTCGATACCGGGAAAATTGCTGGTTTCGCGCCATTCGCTGGGCAGCTTCAGAAGGCATTACGCGAGATCTGGCAGCGCGAAACATTCGATCATTTGGTGAATAACGCCGGTCACGGTGATTACGCTCTGATCGAACAGACCACCGAGGAGCAGTTCGACGGGTTGGTCAATGTCCATTTCAAGGGCGTTTTCTTTTTGACTCAGGCGCTGCTGCCAATGATCGCCAATGGCGGCCGTATCATTAACCTTTCCTCCGGGTTGACGCGGGTTTCCTTTCCCGGCTATGCCGCTTATGCAGCCGTCAAGGGCGCGGTTGAGGTACTTTCCGTGTACATGGCCAAGGAGTTGGGTGGTCGTGGTATCGCGGTCAACACTGTGGCGCCGGGCGCAATCGAAACTGACTTTGGCGGCGGCGCCGTCCGCGACAATTCTGAGGTTAACAAATTGTTCGCGGATATGACCGCGCTAGGCCGCACAGGGCTACCGGACGATATTGGACCGATGATCGCGAGTTTGTTATCTGAGGACAATCGCTGGGTTAACGCTCAGCGGATTGAAGTGTCCGGAGGCCAAGGCATATAAGCGGGATGATGGCGCTTCCCATGAGTGGGTCATCAAGGTTTATGGGGGTGGCGAAGCGGACAAACCCATGGACCACGCTACCCGTCAATCAGGCGTTCTATTCGTAGCGCTGGTTTCGTTCGGTTTCGGCATTTTGCGAACCTCAGTCAATAACATCAGCACGAGAACGACATTGGTTAGCGCGCCCCCCCCCGAGGACCATCATGGTCACCGTTGCGCCGTAGCGCTGCTGCAAGTACCCCCAGCCAAAGGTATCAATGCTTTCGCAATCAATGTCTGACGAGCAATTCGGCCCAGTATGATCGGGTAAATACGTGTACCGAACAGTGCCAGGGGCAAGGTGCCGCGAACGATGGAACGAATGCCACTGCCAGCGCCGTAAAGCACGATGCTCAATGTTGCCATAGTGGGTGACATGATCACGCACAGCAACCCAAGTGCGACGAGAACCGAAGAGCCTAACGCGCTCCAGATCGGGTGAGCTTGCTTGCCGATGAGTATATCGATGGCGCGGGCACCCACTTGGCTGGGTCCGAGCAATGCGGCAATACCCAGGGCTGCAGCGAGCGAGATGCCTTGCGCTTGTAGCACGGCGATCAGTTGGACCGAAATCGCGGTCATGATCACGGAGGCCAGGATGAAGCCCGCTGTCAGTAGCTTGAACATCCTTTCTTGCGCTACGTTCGATAGAGCTTGTTCGATGCGTGGGTGAGCCGTTGTTGTTTGTATTGCGGGGAGGTGTTTGGGAAACACACACAGCTAGATCGGCAGTACCAGCAGCGCAAGTCCGGTGCTGTACACCAAACAGGTTTCACGCCAGCCGAAGCGCTCGATGAGGATGGCAATCAGTGGCCAGGCTATGGTGGTACAGAACCCAGAAATCGGCGTGATCCGGGGGATCGCGCTGCGCGCGTTGTCTCCATAGAGTTGTCCCAGAGCGGCAAACAAAGGGTCGTAGAGTCCGGCAGCCATTCCGACACCGATCACCACCCAGGCCATAACAAAACAGGGCAGGTTGGGTGCGCTGGCGAGCAAGACCAGGCCCAGCGCGATGATGAGGCCACTGGTTGCGAGAATCAGTCGACCACCGGTCCTGGCGACCAAGACGGGCCCGCTCGCCAGCCTAGAAAAGTGCGGACACCGTCCGTAAAAATGCACATCTTTTACTGTGTACTGACTCAGTTTTCAACACATGACACGAGGAAACTCATCACCGCCTGGACGGCCGGGGATTACGAATTTTCGTATATCTACGGGAGTGCACGGTTCATTGATGGAATTAGAAAAGCAATTAAAAGCCATCTCATATTGATTTGAGTATTGGAGGGGGATTTGGCGGTTGCTCCGCGTCAAAACAAACACACCAATCTTTAAAGAAAACGATATCAGATATGCCACGAGTACCGGATGGATTGCGCCAGATCTGATCCGGTTTTTTATGCATAATCTGCTTCTGTAATGAATATCAGCGCAAGCGCATATTGGCCCTATCGAAGTTGCCCCGTGTGAGAGGGCAAACACTGATGAGGACCCGAGCATGTATCAATACGACGACTACGACCGTGCACTGGTGCTAGAGCGCGTAGAGCAGTTTCGCGATCAGGTCGAACGCTATCAAGCGGGCGAGCTGAGCGAAGAAGAGTTTCTGCCTTTGCGCCTGCAGAACGGTCTGTATATGCAGAAGCATGCTTACATGCTGCGGGTCGCAATTCCCTACGGTACTCTGTCGGCGCGGCAGTTGCGCATCCTGGCGCGAATCGCTAGCGACTATGATCGCGGTTACGGGCATTTCACCACCCGGCAAAACCTGCAGTACAACTGGATCGAGCTGCATCAGGTGCCTGAGATTCTGCAGCACCTGGCAGAAGTGGATATGCATGCGATCCAGACCTCGGGAAATTGCGTGCGCAATATCACCACCGAGGCCTTTGCCGGCGTCGCGGCCGATGAATTGATGGATCCTCGACCTTTGGCAGAAATCCTGCGGCAGTGGTCGACAATCAACCCGGAGTTTCTGTACCTGCCGCGCAAGTTCAAGATTGCCATCTGTTCCGCAAAACAGGATCGTGCGGCGATCATGATGCACGACATCGGCCTGTACTTGTATGCCGACGAAGCAGGCCATATGCGTTTGCGGGTGATGGTCGGCGGTGGATTGGGGCGCACTCCGATCTTGTCGCAGCAGATCCGGGAAGACCTGCCCTGGGAGCATTTGTTGTCTTATGTCGAAGCGGTGTTGCGGGTCTACAACCGCCACGGACGACGTGACAACAAGTACAAGGCGCGAATCAAGATCCTGGTAAAGTCACTGGGCATCGAAGCCTTCGCTGCTGAAGTCGAACAGGAGTGGCAACAGATCAAGGATGGTCCCGCGCAACTGACTGAAGTCGAATACCAGCGCGTCGCCCGCGCCTTTGTCGTCCCGGCGTATCAATCGCTGAGCGATACAGAACTGAGTTTTGGCAGTGATCTGATGGCTTTTCCTGATTTTGCACGCTGGGTATCGCGTAATACCCAGGCGCACAAGGTCCCTGGCTACGTGAGTGTCGTGTTGTCGACAAAACCTGGCGCGGACACACCGCCTGGCGACTTGACGGCAGTGCAGATGGAGGCGGTGGCCGGCTGGTCGGAGCTTTTCGGTTTCGGTGAGATACGTATCGCTCATGAGCAGAACCTGATTTTACCGGACGTGCGCAAAAGCGATTTGCTCGCGCTGTGGACGCTGGCGTGCGAACAGGGGCTGGGGGTGGCCAATGCCGGCTTGCTGACTGACATCATTGCCTGCCCCGGTGGTGATTTTTGCGCCTTGGCCAATGCTCGTTCGCTACCCATTACCGCTGCGATCCAGGCGCGTTTCAATGACCTCGACTTCCTGCATGACCTGGGCGATTTCAGCTTGAACATTTCCGGCTGCATGAATGCCTGCGGTCATCACCACATTGGCAACATAGGCATCCTTGGGGTCGATAAAAACGGCATGGAGTGGTACCAGATCACCCTGGGTGGCGCCCAGGGCAAAGCCGCGGCATTGGGCAAAGTGATCGGCCCATCCTTCAGCGCCGAGCAAATCCCGGATGTTATCGAGCGCATCGTCGACACCTTCGTCGACTATCGAGAAGTCGATGAAAACTTCATGGATACCTTCTCCCGCATCGGTATCGAGCCGTTCAAGGAGCGGGTCTACCCCAAACACGCGGAGGCCCTAGCATGAATAACTTGCTGATGTTGTGCGAAGGCGGTGCGCGTCATGTTTCGGATGATCAGTGGACCTTGATCCGCGACGCCGAGGGTGAGCTCCCCACCGGCCCGCTGATCCTGCCACTGGCTCCCC